>NZ_JBJGZI010000022.1:0-86570 GCF_054050455.1 Geodermatophilus sp. SYSU D00684
CCCGCCCCCCCGCCCCACGCCGCCCCCCCCCCCCGCCCCCCCCCCCCCCCCCCCCCCCCCCCCCCCCCCCCCCCCCCCCGCCCGCGCCGGCGGGGGGCGGGCCCGCCACGCCGCTCCCGAGGCGCCGGCCTCCGCCGGCGGCGCCGACCCCGCCGACCCCGCCGACGACGACGCCGCGCCGCGCGCCCGCCGCCGGCCGTCGGTCCCGCTGGTGCCCGTGCTCGCGGTGCTGCTCGTGCTGCTGCTCGCCGCGGCCGGGTGGCTGTGGCTGACCCGCGAGGACGAGTCGCCGGTGCGCACCGACAGCTACGTGCAGGTGCTGCAGGCGGCCCGCTCGGGGATCGTCGACCTGACCTCCTTCGACGCGGTGACCATCGACGACGACATCGAGCAGGTCCGCCGCGTGGCCACCGGCGACCTGCGCGACGAGTCCCTGGCCCAGCTGCAGGACCGGCGGCAGGAGCTGGTCGACGCCCAGGCGGTCGTGCAGACCGAGGTCGTCGGCGCGGGCGTGGTCAGCGCCGACGAGGACTCCGGCACCGTGCTGCTGGTCATCCAGTCGACGCAGCGGAGCACCGCGAGCCCGCAGGCCCAGGTGCTGCGCTACCGCATCCAGGTGGAGCTCGTGCGCGAGGACGGCCGCTGGCTGCTGTCCGGGATCTCGGGGAGGTGACCGGCGTGAGCGAGACCCCGGGGGAGCGCCCCCGCCCCACGCCGCGCCCGCGCGCGGACCGCCCCCGCCCGTCCCCGCGTCCCCGGGTGGCCGGCAGCCGCCGGGACCGGGACGAGGCCCGCGCCCAGGCGGCACCAGAGACCCCGGTCGCCGAGGTCCCCGCCACCGAGGCCCCTGCGGCGGTGACGCCGGCGGAGGAGGCGCCCACCGCGGCGACCACCGCCCGGCGCCGGGCCCGTCCCGGCCCGGTGGGCGGCGACGCCGCGGCCGTCTCGCTGGCCAAGGCCCCGGCGCCCGCTCCGGACGGGACCGGCGGCACCGGGACCGCCGACGAGGACGCGCCCGCCCGGCACGGCGCCCGCCGCACCCGCGCCGGGGGCCCCGCCCGGACCGTCGCCGGGCCGTCGCCGCGACGTCGTCGCCGGCTGCCGCTGGTGGCGGTCCTCGCGGTGCTGTGCGTGCTCGCCGCCGGCCTGGTCGGCCTCCTCGCCTGGCAGCGGCTGGATCCCGCGTCCGTCTCGCCGTCGGTGTTCGCCGCGGCGCGCGAGGACGTGGAGGCCCTCTACGCCTACGACTACCGGGACTCCGAGGGCAGCGTGCAGGGCAAGCTCGACGTCCTGACCGGCGACCTGCGCGACCAGTACGAGCAGGACCTGTCCCAGGGCGGGATCGTCGACACCTACGAGCAGGTGTCGGCCACCACCCGGTACGAGGTGCTCGACGTGGGCCTGCAGCAGGTCTCCGACGACCAGGACGGCGCGACCGTCGTCGTGTTCGGCCAGTACGTCGTCGAGTCGGTCAACAGCGGGACCCAGCCCGCCCCCGAGGGCTCCGAGTGCACGGTCACCCCGGAGGGCGCGCAGTCGTGCACCCAGACCGTCCAGGTGCAGCTGGCGCGGGTCGACGGCGACTGGAAGATCAGCGACCTGACCCTGCTCACGACCAGCTGATCCGGGGGCCGCGGGCCGGGCCGGCCCGCGTTCCCCGCGGCGTGGCGGAGACAGCGGGGCCCCCGGGCTGGCATCATGGCCGCGCGGAACGCCGCCCGGTCTGCCGGACGCCGTCCTTCCCGGGAGTGGGGTCAGCGTCACCCCACCCCCGACGTGGACAGCGTGCGCGAGCAGGGGTAGGGTTCTCTGTTGCGCTGCCCCCTGACTGCCTGCCCGCCGAGACGGGTCACCTGGGCTGCCCGGGATCCCCTCCCGGCACCTGGGCGACACCCGTTCCCCGAGCGGGCCGGACGCCGCGGACAGCCCCGCCATCACCGACGACGACCCAGGACGAACCCGCACCCACCGCCCGCACGTCGTGAGGTCCTTGGAAGGACGCATCTTGGCAGGCTCTCGCCCCACCAGCATCTCCCCCAGCACGACCGAGTCCGGCGGCTTCGGCCAGCAGAACCAGACTCCCCAGGCCGGCCCCCGCACCGGAGAGGCCGACCAGCAGAAGATCCCCGGCGCTCCGCTCCGGGTCTCGTTCGCGAAGATCTCCGAGCCCCTCGAGGTGCCGGATCTGCTCGCCCTGCAGACCGCGTCCTTCGACTGGCTGGTCGGCAGCCCCGAGTGGCGCGCCACCCTCTCGCCCGAGGAGCAGGCGGCCGCCGTCGGGGGCCTGGCCGAGATCCTCGAGGAGATCTCCCCGATCGAGGACTTCAGCGGCTCGATGTCGCTGTCCTTCTCCAACCCGCGCTTCGAGGACGTCAAGGCGTCCCTCGAGGAGTGCAAGGACAAGGACATGACCTACGCGGCGCCGCTGTTCGTCACCGCCGAGTTCATGAACAACACCACCGGCGAGATCAAGAGCCAGACGGTGTTCATGGGCGACTTCCCGATCATGACGAACAAGGGCACGTTCGTCATCAACGGGACCGAGCGCGTGGTCGTCTCCCAGCTCGTGCGCAGCCCCGGCGTCTACTTCGACAAGACCCTGGACAAGACCTCCGACAAGGACGTCTTCAGCGCCAAGGTGATCCCCAGCCGTGGTGCGTGGCTGGAGTTCGACGTCGACAAGCGCGACACCGTGGGCGTCCGCATCGACCGCAAGCGCCGCCAGCCGGTCACCGTGCTGCTCAAGGCGCTGGGCTGGACCGAGGACCGCATCCGCGAGCACTTCCAGTGGTCGCCGACCGTCCTCGCCACCCTGGAGAAGGACCACATCGCCGGGCAGGACGAGGCGCTGCTCGACATCTACCGCAAGCTGCGGCCGGGCGAGCCGCCGACGCGGGAGAGCGCCCAGGCGCTGCTGGAGAACCTCTTCTTCAACCCGAAGCGCTACGACCTGGCGAAGGTCGGCCGCTACAAGGTGAACAAGAAGCTCGGCGTCGAGGTCCCGCAGGGCACCCTGACGCTGACCGAGGACGACATCGTCGCCACCATCGAGTACGTCGTGCGGCTGCACGCCGGCGAGCCCGACCACGGCGTCGACGACATCGACCACTTCGGCAACCGCCGCCTGCGCACCGTCGGCGAGCTGATCCAGAACCAGATCCGGGTCGGCCTCTCCCGCATGGAGCGCGTCGTCCGCGAGCGGATGACCACCCAGGACGTCGAGGCGATCACGCCGCAGACCCTGATCAACATCCGGCCGGTCGTCGCCTCCATCAAGGAGTTCTTCGGCACCAGCCAGCTCTCGCAGTTCATGGACCAGACCAACCCGCTCGCGGGCCTGACCCACAAGCGCCGCCTGTCGGCGCTGGGGCCGGGTGGTCTGTCCCGTGAGCGGGCCGGCATGGAGGTCCGCGACGTGCACCCGAGCCACTACGGCCGGATGTGCCCGATCGAGACCCCGGAAGGCCCGAACATCGGCCTGATCGGCTCGCTGTCGGCCTACGGCCGGGTCAACGCCTTCGGCTTCATCGAGACCCCCTACCGGCGGGTCGAGAACGGCGTCGTCACCGACCACATCGACTACCTGACCGCCGACGAGGAGGACCGCTTCGTCGTCGCCCAGGCCAACTCGCCGCTGGACGCCCAGGGCCGGTTCGCCGAGGAGCGCGTCCTGGTCCGCACCAAGGGCGGTGAGGTCGACTACCTGTCGCCCGAGCAGGTCGACTACATGGACGTCTCGCCGCGGCAGATGACCTCGGTCGCGACGGCGATGATCCCGTTCCTCGAGCACGACGACGCCAACCGCGCGCTCATGGGCGCGAACATGCAGCGTCAGGCCGTCCCGCTGCTGCGCAGCGAGGCGCCGCTGGTCGGCACCGGCATGGAGCTGCGGGCCGCCGTCGACGCCGGCGACGTCGTCGTGGCGGAGAAGGCCGGTGTCGTCGAGGACTCGACCGCCGACTACGTCACCGTCATGGCCGACGACGGCACCCGGCAGACCTACCGGCTGCTGAAGTTCCGCCGCTCGAACCAGGGCACCTCGATCAACCAGACCCCCGTCGTCGACGAGGGCCAGCGGGTCGAGGTCGGCCAGGTCATCGCCGACGGGCCGTGCACCGACCAGGGCGAGATGGCGCTGGGCAAGAACCTGCTCGTCGCCTTCATGCCGTGGGAGGGCCACAACTACGAGGACGCGATCATCCTGTCGCAGCGCCTCGTGCAGGACGACGTCCTGTCCTCGATCCACATCGAGGAGTTCGAGGTCGACGCCCGCGACACCAAGCTCGGTGCCGAGGAGATCACCCGGGACATCCCGAACGTCTCCGAGGAGGTCCTCGCCGACCTCGACGAGCGCGGCATCATCCGCATCGGTGCCGAGGTCGTCCCCGGCGACATCCTCGTCGGCAAGGTCACGCCCAAGGGCGAGACCGAGCTGACCCCCGAGGAGCGGCTGCTGCGGGCGATCTTCGGTGAGAAGGCCCGGGAGGTCCGCGACACGTCGCTGAAGGTCAAGCACGGCGAGTCCGGCAAGGTCATCGGCGTCCGCGTGTTCTCCCGCGAGGACGGCGACGAGCTGCCCGCCGGCGTCAACGAGCTGATCCGGGTCTACGTCGCCCAGATGCGCAAGATCTCCGACGGCGACAAGCTCGCCGGGCGCCACGGCAACAAGGGCGTCATCGCGAAGATCCTGCCGCAGGAGGACATGCCGTTCCTCGAGGACGGCACCCCGGTGGACATCGTCCTCAACCCGCTCGGCGTCCCGGGCCGGATGAACGTCGGGCAGGTCCTGGAGACCCACCTCGGGTGGATCGCCAAGTCCGGCTGGCAGGTCGAGGGCACGCCGGAGTGGGCGGCCAACCTGCCCGAGCAGGCGCGCCACGCGGAGCCGGGCACCCGGACCGCGACGCCGGTGTTCGACGGCGCCCGCGAGGAGGAGATCATCGGCCTGCTCGGCTCGACGATCCCCAACCGCGACGGCAACCGGATGGTGCAGGAGACCGGCAAGGCGCGGCTGTTCGACGGCCGCTCCGGCGAGCCGTTCCCCGAGGCGATCTCGGTGGGCTACGTCTACATCCTGAAGCTGCTGCACCTGGTCGACGACAAGATCCACGCCCGGTCGACCGGCCCCTACTCGATGATCACGCAGCAGCCGCTGGGCGGTAAGGCGCAGTTCGGTGGCCAGCGCTTCGGTGAGATGGAGTGCTGGGCGATGCAGGCCTACGGCGCGGCCTACGCGCTGCAGGAGCTGCTGACCATCAAGTCCGACGACATCCTGGGCCGCGTCAAGGTCTACGAGGCCATCGTCAAGGGCGAGAACATCCCCGAGCCGGGCATCCCCGAGTCGTTCAAGGTGTTGCTCAAGGAGCTGCAGTCGCTCTGCCTCAACGTCGAGGTCCTCTCCGGCGACGGACAGGCGATCGAGCTGCGCGACACCGACGACGAGGTGTTCCGGGCCGCGGAGGAGCTGGGCATCGACCTGTCCCGCCGCGAGCCCTCCAGCGTCGAGGACGTGTGATCGGCCGCCGGCCGGCCCTCCGCGTGACGGGCCGGCCGGCGTCCCCAGCCAACGACTAGAAGTGCAGTAACGAGCCCCGGGAAAGGGGTCCACTCAGTGCTCGACGTCAACTTCTTCGACGAGCTCCGCATCGGTCTGGCCACCGGCGACGACATCCGCCAGTGGTCGCACGGTGAGGTGAAGAAGCCCGAGACCATCAACTACCGGACGCTGCGCCCGGAGAAGGACGGTCTCTTCTGCGAGAAGATCTTCGGTCCCACGCGGGACTGGGAGTGCTACTGCGGCAAGTACAAGCGCGTCCGCTTCAAGGGCATCATCTGTGAGCGCTGCGGCGTCGAGGTGACCCGCGCCAAGGTCCGCCGCGAGCGGATGGGCCACATCGAGCTGGCCGCGCCGGTCACCCACATCTGGTTCTTCAAGGGCGTCCCCTCGCGCCTGGGCTACCTGCTCGACCTGGCGCCCAAGGACCTCGAGAAGATCATCTACTTCGCCGCCTACCTGATCACCTCGGTCGACGACGAGGCGCGCCACCGCGACCTCCCGACCATCGAGGCCGAGATCAGCGCGGAGAAGCACAACCTCGAGAGCCGGCGCGACGCCGACGTCGAGGCCCGCCAGCAGAAGCTCGAGGCCGACCTGGCCGAGCTCGAGGCGGAGGGCGCCAAGTCCGACGTCCGCCGCAAGGTGCGCGAGGGCGGCGAGCGCGAGATGCGCCAGCTGCGCGACCGCGCCCAGCGGGAGATCGACCGCCTCGAGGAGGTGCTCGACACCTTCCGCAAGCTCGAGGTCAAGCAGCTCATCGCCGACGAGGGCCTGTACCGCGAGCTGCGCGACCGGTTCGGCGAGTACTTCGAGGGCGGCATGGGTGCCGCGGCCCTGCAGAAGCTGCTGGCCGACTTCGACCTCGACGCCGAGGCCGCCTCGCTGCGCGAGACCATCCGCAGCGGCAAGGGCCAGCGCAAGCTGCGGGCCCTCAAGCGGCTCAAGGTCGTCGCGGCGTTCCAGCAGACCCGCAACTCGCCCATGGGCATGGTGCTGGACTGCGTCCCGGTCATCCCGCCGGACCTGCGCCCGATGGTGCAGCTCGACGGTGGCCGCTTCGCCACCAGCGACATGAACGACCTGTACCGCCGGGTCATCAACCGGAACAACCGGCTCAAGCGGCTGCTCGACCTCGGCGCGCCCGAGATCATCGTGAACAACGAGAAGCGGATGCTCCAGGAGTCCGTGGACGCGCTGTTCGACAACGGCCGCCGCGGCCGTCCGGTGACCGGCCCGGGCAACCGCCCGCTCAAGTCGCTGTCCGACCTGCTCAAGGGCAAGCAGGGCCGGTTCCGGCAGAACCTGCTCGGCAAGCGCGTCGACTACTCCGGCCGGTCGGTCATCGTCGTCGGCCCGCAGCTGAAGCTGCACCAGTGCGGCCTGCCCAAGCAGATGGCGCTGGAGCTGTTCAAGCCCTTCGTCATGAAGCGGCTGGTCGACCTCAACCACGCGCAGAACATCAAGTCCGCCAAGCGCATGGTCGAGCGCGCCCGTCCCGTCGTCTGGGACGTGCTCGAGGAGGTCATCACCGAGCACCCGGTGCTGCTGAACCGGGCGCCGACGCTGCACCGCCTGGGCATCCAGGCCTTCGAGCCGCAGCTGGTCGAGGGCAAGGCCATCCAGATCCACCCGCTGGTCTGCACCGCCTTCAACGCCGACTTCGACGGTGACCAGATGGCGGTCCACCTGCCGCTGTCGGCGGAGGCGCAGGCCGAGGCCCGCATCCTCATGCTGTCCAGCAACAACATCCTGAGCCCGGCCGACGGTCGCCCGATCACCGCGCCGACCCAGGACATGGTGCTGGGCCTGTACCACCTGACCACCCTGGTGCCGAGCCGGCACCAGGCCGACGGTGGCCGTCCGGCGGCCTTCGGGTCGACGGCCGAGGCGATCATGGCGTTCGACAAGGGCGCCCTGGCCCTGCAGGAGCGCGCGCTGATCCGCCTCGACGAGGTGTTCGGCGTCGACAACGGCAAGGTCAACGAGCCCTGGACCCAGCCCGAGGACTGGACCCCGGGTGCCCCGGCGCTGGTCGAGACCAGCCTGGGCCGGGTGCTGTTCAACGAGGCCCTGCCCGAGGACTACCGCTTCGTCAACTACCAGGTGCCGAAGAAGGAGCTCGGGGCGATCGTCAACGACCTCGCCGAGCGCTACCCCAAGGTGCAGGTCGCGGCGACGCTGGACGCCCTCAAGTCGGCCGGCTTCCGCTGGGCCACCCGCTCGGGCGTCACGATCGCCATCGACGACGTCGTCACCCCGCCGGCCAAGCAGGAGATCCTCGACCGGCACGAGGCCGAGGCGCGCGGCATCGAGCGGCAGTACGAGCGCGGTGTCATCACCGACGCCGAGCGCCGTGGCGAGCTGATCGAGATCTGGACCCGCGCGCGGGCCGAGGTCTCGCAGGCGATGGTGGACAACTTCCCGACCACCAACCCGGTCTGGGTCATGGTCAACTCGGGCGCCCGAGGCAACATGATGCAGATCAGCCAGATCGCTGGCATGCGCGGCCTGGTGGCCAACCCGAAGGGCGAGATCATCCCGCGGCCGATCAAGGCCAACTTCCGGGAGGGTCTGTCCGTGCTGGAGTACTTCATCTCCACGCACGGTGCGCGCAAGGGCCTGGCCGACACCGCGCTGCGGACCGCGGACTCCGGGTACCTCACCCGCCGGCTGGTCGACGTCTCGCAGGACGTCATCATCCGCGAGGAGGACTGCGGCACCGAGCGCGGCGTGATCATGCCGATCGCGACCGTCGTCGACGGTGTCCTGACCCGGGACGCGCACGTCGAGACCAGCGTCTACGCCCGTTCCCTGGCCGCCGACGTGGTGGCCGAGGACGGCACGCTGATCGCGCAGGCCGGCCAGGACCTGGGCGACGTGCTGATCGGCCAGCTGGTCGACGCCGGCGTGGCCGAGGTCAAGGTCCGCTGCGTCCTGACCTGCGAGTCCCTGCTGGGCACCTGCGCCACCTGCTACGGCCGGTCGCTGGCCACCGGCAAGCTCGTCGACGTCGGCGAGGCGGTCGGCATCATCGCCGCCCAGTCGATCGGTGAGCCCGGCACCCAGCTGACGATGCGCACCTTCCACACCGGTGGTGTCGCGGGGGAGGACATCACCCACGGTCTGCCGCGTGTCGTGGAGCTCTTCGAGGCCCGCGTCCCCAAGGGCAAGGCCCCGATCGCCGAGCTGGCCGGCTCCGTCCGGATCGAGGACGGCGAGCAGTTCCGCAAGCTCACGATCACCCCGGACGACGGCTCCGACGAGGTCGTCTACGACAAGCTGTCGCGCCGGTCGCGGCTGCGGGTCGAGGACGGCGCCCACGTCGAGGTCGGCGAGCAGCTCACCGAGGGTGCGGTGGACCCGCACGAGGTGCTGCGGATCATGGGCCCGCGCGAGGTGCAGCTGCACCTGGTCCGCGAGGTCCAGGAGGTCTACCGCAGCCAGGGCGTGTCGATCCACGACAAGCACATCGAGGTGATCATCCGCCAGATGCTGAAGCGGGTGACCATCATCGACTCGGGCGCCACGGAGTTCCTCCCCGGTGCGCTGGTCGAGCGGACGCTGTTCGAGACCGAGAACCGCCGCGTCGTCGCCGAGGGCGGCGAGCCGGCCTCGGCCCGTCCGGTGCTCATGGGCATCACGAAGGCCTCGCTCGCGACCGAGTCGTGGCTGTCGGCCGCCTCCTTCCAGGAGACGACCAAGGTGCTCACCGACGCCGCCATCCAGGGCAAGAGCGACTCGCTCCTCGGCCTCAAGGAGAACGTGATCATCGGCAAGCTGATCCCGGCGGGTACGGGCATCAGCCGCTACCGGAACATCACGGTCGAGCCGACCGAGGAGGCCCGCGCCGCCGTCTACACGATGGCCGGGTACGACGACGGGCAGTACTACAGCCCGGACGTCTTCGGGTCGGGCTCCGGTGAGGCCGTGCGCCTCGAGGAGTACGACTGGCGGGGCTGACGAAGGGCCTCCCGCTCCCCGCCGTTCGCACGCTCACGGCGGGCCCCTGAGGGAGGCCGTTCCAGCACCTCACGTGAGAAGGGCCCCCATGTCACCGACCTGGGGGCCCTTCTCCGTGTCACGGGAGCGGCTGCGTCACGTGACGCAACACCGGACTAGCGGTCGGCCAGCTTCCGCATGGTCTCCACCGTCCGCAGCCGGCCCTCGCGGCTGTCGTCGAGGGGCTGCAGCGCGATGGTGGTGACGCCGGCCTCCGCGTAGGCGGCCACCCGCTCGGCCACGTAGGACTCCGGCCCGATGAGCGACACCTTGCGGACGAACTCCTCGGGCAGCGCCGCGGCCGCCTCGTCCTTCTTCCCGTCCAGGTAGAGGTCCTGGACGGTGGTGGCGGCCTCCTCGTAGCCGTAGCGGCGCGCGAGGTCGTTGTAGAAGTTCTTGCCCCGGGCGCCCATGCCGCCGACGTAGAGGGCCAGCTGCGGCCGCACCTGGTCGTGCAGGTGGTCGACGTCCTCGCCGATCGCGACCGGGACGCCGCAGATCACCTGCAGGTCCCCGAGCGCGGCGTCCCGCTTGGCCGTCCCGGCCCGCAGCGAGTCGCCCCAGACGTCGTCGGCGCGCTCGGGCATGAACCAGATCGGCTCCCACACCTCGGCGATCTCGGCGGCGAGCTCCACGTTCTTGGGGCCGAGCGCGGCGAGCATCACCGGGATGCGCTCGCGCACCGGGGTGTTGATCAGCTTCAGCGGCTTGCCCAGGCCGGTGCCCTGCTCGGCCGGCAGCGGCACCGTGTACTTCGGCCCCTCGTGCACGAGCCGCTCGCGGCGCCACACCTGCCGGCAGATCTCCACGACCTCGCGGGTGCGCTGCAGCGGGGCGTCGTAGGGGACGCCGTGCCAGCCCTCGATCACCTGCGGGCCGGAGGCGCCCAGGCCCAGGGTGAACCGCCCGCCGGAGACGAAGTCCAGCCCGGCGGCGGTCATCGCCGTCAGGGCCGGCGTCCGGCTGTAGATGGGCAGGATCGCGCTCATCAGCTCGACCCGCTGCGTGACGGCCGCCAGGTACCCGAGCTGGCTGACGGCGTCGAAGGTGTAGACCTCCGCGCACATCGCGAGGTCGAGCCCCGCGGCCTCGAGGTCGACGATCTCCGCCGCCGTCTCCTGGAATCCCCCCGCGTAACTGGCCTGGATGCCGATGCGCACCTGCACTCCTCTGGTCGGCGGCGCCCGCGTCGGCGCCTCCGGCGACCGTAGCGGGTGCGCGCGGGCGGGCCCGAGGCTCAGGCGGTGCGGCTGCGCAGCGGGCGGATCACCCCGACGACCTCGGTGACGACCCGGACGCCGTCCACGTCGCGGGGGACCAGGCCGGCCGCGTCGGCGTCGGCGACGTCGACCTTGACGACGTAGCCGCTGTCCCGCCGGGCCAGGCCGATGCCGACCACCCCCGGCTGGGCGGAGAGCTGGTGGGCGAGGACGCCCTTGGCGGCGCGGGCGGCGGCACGGTCGGTCACGAGGTCTCCTCGCTGACGCCCGCGCGCCGGGTGCCCGGGACGAGGGAGGTCCCGGACGGCCGTGCGGGCTCGGTCACCTCCCCATGGTGCCTCGTTCCCGCCCGGAGCGACATCCCCCTGACCTGGGGGACGACCTCAGGAGGAGGTCAGGAGGCGACCCACTCCGCCCCCAGGGTGGCCAGCACGGTCGCCAGGGGGTTGGCGAAGGTCAGCCCGGCGCCGTTGCTGCCGCCCTGGTCGCTGCCGGCGAACAGCAGGCCCAGCGGGACGCGGTCGGCGCTGCGCCAGATGACCGACCCGCTGTCCCCACCGGCGGAGAAGGGCCCCGACAGGCCCTCGATCTCGATCTGGTCGTCGAAGACGTGCACGCCGTCGTCGTACTGGACGGCGACCCCGTCGACCTCGACGGCGGTGACCCGCCCGCGGGTGTGCCCGGTGGTGCGGCCCACCTTCTCGACCTCCTCGTCCGGCTCCACCTCCTCCCCGTCGGCCACGGTGCCGGCCAGTGGGCCGCCCGGGACCCGGCCCGGCTCGGCCTCGACGCCCGCGTCCAGGACGGCGACGGCGGCGTCGACCCTGTTGCGGCCCCCGGTGAAGCGCTCGAAGGCGGTCAGCGTGGCCACCCGGTCGGCCGGGACGCCGCCGTCGGCCGGTCCGGGCTGCAGCACCGCGTCGCCGACCGCGCCGGCGTCGCTGGCGGCGAGGACGTGGTTGTTGGACAGGATCGCCAGCCGGCCGTCCACCCGGACGAAGCCGCCCAGCGTCCCGGCCGTGACGGCGGGGTGGGCCACCGACAGCCCGGGGTGCAGCGGGCGGGTGCGCTGCTGGAGCTCGGCCGGGGTGGGGGAGGACAGCGGCACTATCGGCCCGGTCACCCGGACGTCGATCTCCGCGCGCACCACGTCGTCGAGGTCGGTGAGCAGCACCCGGGCGTCGGCCTCGGCCGCCACGCGGATCGCCAGGTGCACCCGCCCGGGGGCGACGGGGGCCAGCCCGATGGCGGGCCGCGTCCACACGCGGCCGCCGAGGTCGCTGGCCCGGACCGGGGGGAAGCCCTCGGCCAGGCGGGCGGACAGCCGCGCCTTGAGCTCGCGCGCCGTGTCGATCAGCACCAGGACCTCCGTAGCGGTGAGTGGTCTTGTTGGGACCGACGGTAGGGGGAGGGGCTGACAGTCGCGCGCCCACCGGGGGCCTGCCGGCACGCGCCGTCCCCTGGTGTGCGGGCCCGGCCGCGGTATGGTGCGGCCTCCCCCGGGGCCGTGCGGCACGGTCCCCGCGGCCGCCGGGAATGGCCGGCGCGCCCGCGTCGTTGTCCCCGTCGAACGGGCCCGGGTGGCAGGCAGACCCTGTCCGCTCGGCTCCCGGGACCCGGCTTTGACCGCCTCCCAGCACGCGGGTATCGTGGTCAGCCGTGCCCAGGGTGCCCTGGGCCTGCTCCCGTTCGCGGTGCGCCTGGGTGTCCGGAGGTCCGCCTCCAGGCCGCGGGTCCGCCCCGGTGGGCCGTCCACGGAGGACGGTGTCCGGAGGTGGCGGCGCCGAGTCGCGGGGGGCGACCTGTCCGGTACGACCGCCGGCCGGTCCTGGGGAGGGCGACACGCCCGACCGCGGGGACCGGTGAGTGGCTCGCGACCAGGGCGGACGACCCCGGCAGGACCGGCACCGGCGACACGACAGCAGCACCGTCCACAGCACGACCCAGCGCAGGTAGGAGATCCAGGCCACCCATGCCCACGATCAACCAGCTGGTCCGCAAGGGCCGCGAGGACAAGGTCGAGAAGACCAAGACCCCGGCGTTGAAGGGCTCCCCTCAGCGTCGAGGCGTGTGCACCCGCGTGTACACCACGACGCCGAAGAAGCCGAACTCGGCGCTCCGCAAGGTCGCTCGCGTCCGCCTCACCAGTGGCATCGAGGTGACCGCCTACATCCCGGGCGTCGGCCACAACCTGCAGGAGCACTCGATGGTGCTCGTGCGCGGCGGCCGCGTGAAGGACCTCCCGGGTGTGCGTTACAAGATCATCCGCGGCTCGCTCGACACCCAGGGTGTCCGCAACCGCAAGCAGGCTCGCAGCCGGTACGGCGCGAAGAAGGAGAAGAGCTGACATGCCGCGCAAGGGCCCCGCGCCGCGCCGTCCGCTGGTCAACGACCCGGTCTACCAGTCGCCGCTGGTCACCCAGCTGGTGAACAAGGTCCTCGTCGACGGCAAGCGCTCGGTCGCCGAGTCGATCGTCTACGGCGCCCTGGAGGGCTGCCGCGCCAAGACCGACACCGACCCGGTGGTCACGCTCAAGCGCGCGCTGGACAACGTCAAGCCGGCCCTCGAGGTCCGCAGCCGCCGCGTCGGTGGCGCGACCTACCAGGTCCCGGTCGAGGTCCGCGCCTCCCGCAGCACCACCCTCGGCCTGCGCTGGCTGATCCAGTACAGCCGGGCGCGCCGCGAGAAGACGATGACCGAGCGCCTCATGAACGAGCTGCTCGACGCCAGCAACGGCCTCGGTGCCGCGGTCAAGCGCCGCGAGGACACCCACAAGATGGCCGAGTCGAACAAGGCCTTCGCGCACTACCGCTGGTAGTCGCACCCCCGCTGGTGACACCCCCGTCCACCAGCACCCGCCGGCGGGAACGCCGGGCCACCCCCGGACCCCGCACGCGGACCAGAGACAAAGAGGAGTGAGGAATGGCCGACCCCAAGGCCCAGCTCGCCAGGACCCGCAACATCGGGATCATGGCGCACATCGACGCGGGCAAGACCACGACGACCGAGCGCATCCTCTTCTACACCGGTATCAACTACAAGATCGGTGAGGTCCACGACGGCGCGGCCACGATGGACTGGATGGAGCAGGAGCAGGAGCGCGGCATCACCATCACGTCCGCCGCGACGAAGTGCTCCTGGAACGACCACGACATCAACATCATCGACACCCCGGGGCACGTCGACTTCACCGTCGAGGTGGAGCGGTCCCTGCGCGTGCTCGACGGTGCCGTGGCCGTCTACGACGGTGTCGCCGGCGTGGAGCCGCAGACCGAGCAGGTCTGGCGGCAGGCGGAGAAGTACGGCGTCCCGCGCATGTGCTTCGTCAACAAGCTCGACCGGACCGGCGCGAACTTCTTCCGCTGCGTCGACATGATGGTCGAGCGGCTCGCCGCCAACCCGGCCGTGCTGCAGCTGCCCATCGGCGCCGAGGCCGACTTCATCGGCGTCGTCGACCTGGTGCAGATGCGCGCGCTCACCTGGCGCGGTGAGACCAAGATGGGCGAGGACTACGCCATCGAGGAGATCCCCGCCGAGCTCGCCGACCAGGCCGCCGAGTACCGCGACAAGCTGCTCGAGACGATCGCCGAGACCGACGACGCGATCATGGAGGCCTACCTGGGCGGCGAGGACATCCCCGTCGACCAGCTCAAGGCCGCCATCCGCAAGGCGACCATCGCCGCGCAGATCAACCCGGTGCTCACCGGCACGGCGTTCAAGAACAAGGGCGTGCAGCCCCTGCTCGACGCCGTCGTCGACTACCTGCCCAGCCCGCTGGACATCGAGGCCATCGTGGGCACCGCCCTCGACGGCGAGACCGAGGTCCTGCGGCACGCCGACGAGGACGAGCCGTTCTCGGCGCTGGCCTTCAAGATCCAGACCGACCAGCACCTCGGCAAGCTGACCTACGTCCGGGTCTACTCGGGCCGGCTCAACTCCGGGTCCCCGGTGCTCAACAGCACCAAGGACCGCAAGGAGCGGATCGGCAAGATCTACCAGATGCACGCCAACAAGCGCGAGGAGCGCGAGGGCGTGGGCGCCGGCCAGATCGTCGCCGTCGTCGGCCTGAAGCAGACGACCACGGGTGACACCCTCTGCGACCCGCAGAACCCGGTGATCCTCGAGTCGATGACCTTCCCGGCCCCCGTCATCTCGGTCGCCATCGAGCCGAAGACCAAGGGCGACCAGGAGAAGCTCGGCACCGCCATCCAGAAGCTGGCCGAGGAGGACCCGACCTTCCAGGTCCGCCTCGACGAGGAGACCGGCCAGACGGTCATCTCCGGCATGGGCGAGCTCCACCTGGAGATCCTGGTCGACCGCATGCGGCGCGAGTTCCGCGTCGAGGCCAACGTCGGCAAGCCGCAGGTCGCCTACCGCGAGACCATCCGCAAGGTGGTCGAGAAGGTCGACTACACCCACAAGAAGCAGACGGGTGGGTCCGGCCAGTTCGCCAAGGTGCAGGTCAGCATCGAGCCGCTCGAGGTCAGCGGCGACGGCCCGACCTACGAGTTCGTCAACGCCGTCACCGGTGGTCGCATCCCGAAGGAGTACATCCCCTCGGTCGACCAGGGCATGCAGGACGCCATGCAGTACGGCATCCTCGCCGGCTACCCGATGGTCGGGGTCAAGGCGACCCTCGTCGACGGCCAGTACCACGAGGTCGACTCCTCGGAGATGGCTTTCAAGATCGCCGGCTCGATGGTCTTCAAGGAGGCCGCCCGCAAGGCCAGCCCGGCCCTGCTCGAGCCGATGATGGCCGTCGAGGTCGTCACGCCCGAGGACTACATGGGTGACGTCATCGGCGACCTGAACTCCCGGCGCGGGATGATCCAGGCGATGGAGGAGCGCTCCGGCGCCCGCGTCGTCCGGGCCCTGGTCCCGCTCTCGGAGATGTTCGGCTACGTGGGCGACCTGCGCAGCCGCACCCAGGGGCGGGCGAGCTACACCATGGTGTTCGACTCGTACGCCGAGGTCCCGCAGAACGTGGCCAAGGAGATCATCGCCAAGGCCACCGGCGAGTGACCCGCCGGGCGGGCACGTCCCCGCCCGGCACCCCCAGCAAGCCCACCCCAGAGTTCGCGCACTACGCGAGACCACGAGGAGAGGAACCCAGTGGCCAAGGCCAAGTTCGAGCGGACCAAGCCGCACGTCAACATCGGCACCATCGGGCACATCGACCACGGCAAGACCACGCTGACCGCGGCGATCACCAAGGTGCTGCACGACAAGTACCCGGACCTCAACGAGGCGTCGGCCTTCGACCAGATCGACAAGGCGCCCGAGGAGAAGGCCCGCGGGATCACGATCTCGATCGCCCACGTCGAGTACCAGACGGAGAACCGTCACTACGCGCACGTCGACTGCCCCGGGCACGCCGACTACATCAAGAACATGATCACCGGTGCGGCGCAGATGGACGGCGCCATCCTGGTGGTCGCCGCGACCGACGGCCCGATGCCGCAGACCAAGGAGCACGTGCTCCTGGCCCGCCAGGTCGGCGTCCCCTACATCGTCGTGGCGCTGAACAAGGCCGACATGGTCGACGACGAGGAGATCCTCGAGCTCGTCGAGCTGGAGGTCCGCGAGCTGCTGTCCGAGTACGAGTTCCCGGGCGACGACGTCCCCGTGGTCCGCGTCTCGGCGCTGAAGGCCCTCGAGGGCGACGCCGAGTGGGGCAACAAGCTCATGGAGCTCATGGACGCCGTCGACACGGCGATCCCCGAGCCGCAGCGTGAGGTCGACAAGCCCTTCCTCATGCCGGTCGAGGACGTCTTCACCATCACCGGTCGCGGCACCGTCGTCACCGGGCGCGTGGAGCGCGGCATCGTCAAGGTGTCGGAGGAGGTCGAGATCGTCGGCATCCGTCCGTCGTCGACCAAGACCACCGTCACCGGCGTCGAGATGTTCCGCAAGCTGCTCGACCAGGGCCAGGCCGGCGACAACGTCGGTCTGCTGCTGCGCGGCATCAAGCGCGAGGACGTGGAGCGCGGCCAGGTCGTCGTGAAGCCCGGCTCGATCACCCCGCACACCAACTTCGAGGGTTCGGTCTACATCCTCTCGAAGGACGAGGGTGGCCGTCACACGCCGTTCTTCAACAACTACCGTCCGCAGTTCTACTTCCGGACGACCGACGTCACCGGCGTCGTGACGCTGCCGGCCGGCACCGAGATGGTCATGCCGGGCGACAACACCGAGATGACGGTCGAGCTGATCCAGCCGATCGCCATGGAGGAGGGCCTGCGGTTCGCCATCCGTGAGGGTGGCCGCACCGTCGGCGCCGGTCGCGTCACCAAGATCATCAAGTAACACCCCCGACGGGCGGCGGCGCACCCCTGCGTCGCCGCCCGTCCCCGGGTGAGCGAGGTGCGTGTGTGCACCGCCACCCTCCCCGCTGGGGCCAGACCGGATGACGTCCGGACGCACCCGGCGTTCCCCAGCAAGCAGAACAGCGATCGGCAGGAGCGAGAGACAGCGATGGCGGGACAGAAGATCCGCATCAGGCTGAAGGCCTACGACCACGAGGCGATCGACGCCTCGGCGCGGCGCATCGTCGACACGGTGACCAAGACCGGTGCGCGCGTCGTCGGCCCGGTGCCGCTGCCGACGGAGAAGAACGTGTACTGCGTCATCCGCTCGCCGCACAAGTACAAGGACTCGCGCGAGCACTTCGAGATGCGCACGCACAAGCGGCTCATCGACATCCTCGACCCGACGCCGAAGACGGTCGACGCGCTCATGCGCATCGACCTGCCGGCCTCGGTCGACGTGAACATCCAGTAAGGAACCGAGTCCAGTCATGGCGAGTACGTTCCGCGGGCTCCTCGGCGAGAAGCTGGGGATGACCCAGGTCTTCGACGAGAACAACCGCATCGTGCCGGTGACCGTCGTCAAGGCGGGCCCGAACGTGGTGACGCAGGTGCGCACCCCCGAGGTCGACGGCTACTCGGCCGTCCAGCTCGGCTTCGGCGAGATCGACCCCCGCAAGGTGAACAAGCCCGAGGGCGGCCACTTCGCCAAGGCCGGCGTGACGCCGCGCCGCCACGTCGTCGAGCTCCGCACCGAGGACGCCGGCCAGTACACGGTCGGCCAGGAGCTGACCGCCGAGGTCTTCGACGGCGTGGCCAAGGTCGACGTCATCGGCACCAGCAAGGGCAAGGGCACCGCCGGTGTCATGAAGCGCCACGGCTTCAAGGGCCTCGGCGCCGCGCACGGCACCCAGCGCAAGCACCGGTCGCCCGGCTCCATCGGCGGCGCCTCCACCCCCGGCCGCGTGTTCAAGGGCCTGAAGATGGCCGGGCGCATGGGTGCGGTGAAGACCACGACCCTCTCGCTCGTCGTCCACAAGGTCGACACCGAGCGCGGCCTCATCCTGATCAAGGGCGCCGTCCCCGGCCCGAAGGGCGGGCTCCTGCTCGTCCGCTCGGCCGTCAAGGGCGGTCCCGTGGGGAGTGACAACCAGTGACCCAGTCGACCGCGACCGAGGCCGCGCGCGCCGACCGCCAGGTCGACGTCCGCACGCCGGCGGGGGAGACCTCGGGCAGCGTCACGCTGCCCGGTGACCTGTTCGACGCGAACGCGAACGTCGCGCTCATGCACCAGGTCGTCGTCGCCCAGCTGGCCGCGGCCCGCCAGGGCACGCACGCGACGAAGACGCGCGGCGCCGTCAGCGGCGGTGGCGTCAAGCCCTACCGCCAGAAGGGCACCGGCCGCGCCCGTCAGGGCTCGATCCGCGCGCCGCAGTTCACCGGCGGTGGCACGGTCCACGGCCCCCAGCCGCGCGACTACTCGCAGCGCACGCCCAAGAAGATGAAGGCCGCCGCGCTGCGCGGTGCCCTCTCCGACCGGGCGCGCGACGGCCGCGTGCACGTCGTCACCACCTTCGTCGACGGGGACGCCCCGAAGACCAAGGCGGCCATCGCCACCCTCGACGCCGTCACCTCGGCCAAGCGGGTGCTCGTGGTCCTCGACCGCGACGACGTCCTCAACTGGGTGAGCCTGCGCAACGAGCCGCGCGTCCACCTGATCGAGGCCGGCCAGCTCAACACCTACGACGTCCTGGTCAGCGACGAGGTGGTCTTCACCGAGACCGCGCTCGCCGAGTTCGTCGCCGGCCCGCACGGCGGCAACGGCGGCACCTCGCTGACCAAGCCGGACCTGACGACGCCGGACATCCCCGGCGCCATCCCGTCCATCCAGCCGGCTGAGGGCACGACCGACCTGGACCTCGAGCAGAACGAGGCCACCGACACCACCGAGGAGAAGGCGTGAGCGTCCGCGACCCCCGGGACGTCCTGCTGTCGCCGGTCATCTCGGAGAAGAGCTACGGGCTGCTGGACGACAACCAGTACACGTTCGTGGTGCTGCCCGAGGCCAACAAGACGCAGATCAAGATCGCGGTCGAGCAGGTCTTCAACGTGAAGGTCCTCGGCGTGAACACCATCAACCGCCAGGGCAAGCGCAAGCGCAGCCGGGGCAACAAGCTCGGCAAGCGCAAGGACACCAAGCGGGCCATCGTCTCGCTGGCGCCCGGCGACCGGATCGAGATCTTCGGGGGCCCGGGCGCCTGAGCCCGGGACTGCCGGACCAGAGATAGAGGACTGAGTCAGCAATGGCTATCCGCAAGTACAAGCCGACGACGCCGGGCCGCCGCGGCTCCAGCGTCGCCGACTTCGCCGAGGTCACCCGCGACCACCCCGAGAAGTCGCTGGTCCGGCCGCTGCACGGTCGCGGCGGGCGCAACGTCCACGGGAAGGTCACCGCCCGCCACCAGGGCGGCGGCCACAAGCGCGCCTACCGCGTCATCGACTTCCGTCGGGCGGACAAGGACGGCGTGCCGGCGAAGGTCGCGCACATCGAGTACGACCCGAACCGCACCTCGCGCATCGCGCTGCTGCACTTCGCCGACGGCGAGAAGCGCTACATCATCGCGCCGGCCCGCCTGAAGCAGGGCGACACGGTCGAGTGCGGCCCCGCGGCCGACATCAAGCCGGGCAACAACCTGCCGCTGCGCAACATCCCCGTCGGCACGGTCGTCCACGCGATCGAGCTGCGGCCAGGCGGCGGCGCGAAGATCGCCCGCTCCGCCGGCACCAGCGTCCAGCTGGTCGCCCGCGAGGGCCGCTTCGCCCAGCTGCGCATGCCCTCGGGCGAGATCCGCAACGTCGACGTGCGCTGCCGCGCCACCGTCGGCGAGGTGGGCAACGCCGAGCAGTCGAACATCAACTGGGGCAAGGCCGGCCGCATGCGGTGGAAGGGCAAGCGCCCGACCGTCCGCGGTGTCGCCATGAACCCGGTGGACCACCCGCACGGTGGTGGTGAGGGCAAGACCTCCGGTGGTCGCCACCCGGTGAACCCGAAGGGCAAGCCGGAGGGCCGCACGCGCAAGCGCAAGGCCAGTGACGCCCTGATCGTGCGCCGCCGGCGCACCAACAAGAAGCGCTGAGCGGGTAGAGGAGTCCGACAGACATGCCACGCAGCCTGAAGAAGGGCCCGTTCGTCGACGACCACCTGCTCAAGAAGGTGGACGTCCAGAACGAGAAGGGCACCAAGACGGTCATCCGGACCTGGTCCCGCCGCTCGACGATCATCCCGGACATGCTCGGCCACACCATCGCCGTGCACGACGGTCGCAAGCACGTCCCGGTCTTCGTGACCGAGGCGATGGTCGGGCACAAGCTCGGCGAGTTCGCTCCGACCCGGACCTTCCGCGGTCACGTCAAGGACGACCGCCGGTCGCGGCGCGGCTGAGCCCGGTCCCGAGAGAGAGACTTGAGATGACTTCCCAGCTGGGAGAGGAGACGCAGGTCGCCCGGGCCGTCGCCCGCGGCGTCCGCGTCACCCCCATGAAGGCACGCCGGGTGGTGGACCTCATCCGCTACCTGCCCACCGACGAGGCCCTGGCCCTCCTGCGGTTCGCCCCGCAGTCGGCCAGCGAGCCGGTGGCCAAGGTCGTCGCCAGCGCCGTCGCCAACGCCGAGCACAACCTGCGGCTGGACCCGGCCGCGCTCGTCGTCAGCGCCGCCTACGTCGACGAGGGCCCCACCATGAAGCGGATCCGGCCGCGCGCCCAGGGCCGCGCCTACCGCATCAACAAGCGGACCAGCCACATCACCGTCGAGGTGAGCGAGGTCGGCTCCAGCGCCGAGCTCGCCGGCAAGTCCCGCACCGCCCGTCGCCGCACCGGCCAGTCCGGCCCGGCGACGCAGCAGCAGGGCACGCAGCAGCGCTCCAACACGAGGGGAGGGACCCGCTAGTGGGTCAGAAGGTCAACCCGCACGGGTTCCGCCTCGGCATCACCACCGACTACAAGTCCCGGTGGTACGCCGACAAGCTCTACAAGGACTACGTCAAGGAAGACGTGGCCATCCGCAAGCTCATGACCAAGGGCATGGAGCGCGCCGGCATCTCGAAGGTGGAGATCGAGCGCACCCGTGACCGGGTCCGGGTCGACATCCACACCGCCCGGCCGGGCATCGTCATCGGCCGCCGCGGCGCCGAGGCCGACCGCATCCGCGGCGAGCTGGAGAAGCTCACCGGCAAGCAGGTGCAGCTGAACATCCTCGAGGTCAAGAACCCCGAGGCCGACGCGCAGCTCGTCGCCCAGGCCGTGGCCGAGCAGCTGTCCAGCCGCGTCAGCTTCCGTCGCGCCATGCGCAAGGCCATGCAGTCGGCCCAGCGCAGCCCGCAGGTCAAGGGCATCCGGGTGCAGTGCTCCGGGCGCCTGGGCGGCACCGAGATGAGCCGGTCGGAGTTCTACCGCGAGGGTCGCGTGCCGCTGCACACCCTCCGGGCGAACATCGACTACGGCCTGTACGAGGCCCGCACCACCTTCGGCCGCATCGGCGTGAAGGTGTGGATCTACAAGGGCGACGTCAGCGGCTCGCGTGCCGAGCGCGAGGCCCTCGAGGCCCTCGCCGCCCGGCAGCAGCGCCGGGAGCGCCCGCAGCGCCCCCGCCGGTCGGGCTCCAGCGGCACCACCGCCGGTGGCACCGAGGCCGGCCGCGCCGCCGCCGAGACGTCGACCGGTCCGGAGACCGGCGCCGACAGCACCGTGGCCGTGACCTCGGGTGAGGTCGCGCCCGAGCAGACCGTCGCCGAGGCCGCCGGCCCCGAGGCGACCGCCGCGGCCGAGACGACCGCGACCGAGAACACGGAGGGCTGACACGTGCTGATCCCCCGGCGCGTCAAGCACCGCAAGCAGCACCACCCGGACCGCTCCGGCCGGGCCAAGGGCGGCACGGCGATCAACTTCGGTGAGTACGCCATCCAGGCCCTCGAGCCGGCGTACGTGACCAACCGGCAGATCGAGTCCGCCCGTATCGCCATGACCCGGCACATCCGCCGTGGCGGCAAGGTCTGGATCACGATCTACCCGGACCGCCCGCTCACCAAGAAGCCGGCCGAGACCCGCATGGGTTCCGGCAAGGGCTCCCCGGAGTGGTGGGTCGCCAACGTCAAGCCGGGCCGCGTCATGTTCGAGCTGTCGGGTGTCCCGGAGTCGGTGGCCCGCGAGGCCATGCGCCGCGCCATCCACAAGCTGCCCATGAAGGCTCGCTTCATCACGCGTGAAGGAGAGGTGTGATGGCCGCCGGTCTGACCGCCCCGGAGCTGCGCGAGCTCTCGGCCGAGGAGCTCGCCACGCGGCTGCGTGAGCACAAGGAAGAGCTGTTCAACCTGCGCTTCCAGGTGGCCACCGGCCAGCTGGACAACAACCGGCGACTGCAGACCGTCCGCCGCGACATCGCCCGGATCTACACGATCATGCGCGAGCGCGAGCTGGGTCTCTCGGTCGCCCCGAACGAGGGTGTGGCATGAGCGAGCCCGAGAACACCGCTGTCGCCAGCGGCCCCGGCCTGGCCGGCCGCGGCTACCGCAAGGTCCGCGAGGGCCTCGTGGTCAGCGACAAGATGGACAAGACCATCGTCGTCGAGGTCGAGGACCGCGTGAAGCACGGCCTCTACGGCAAGGTCCTCCGGCGCACCAGCAAGCTGAAGGCCCACGACGAGCAGGGGGTCGCCGGCATCGGCGACCGCGTGCAGATCATGGAGACCCGGCCGCTGTCGGCCACCAAGCGGTGGCGGCTGGTCGAGGTCCTCGAGAAGGCCAAGTAACACCCGTCGGGGGTCCGCGGGCCCTGTGACCCACGCCCTGCGGGGCGGGTCGCGGGACCGGGTACCCTGGACGACTGGCGCCCCTCCGGGTGAGCGCCACATCCCGGTACCCGTGTCGGACGCACCGGCGGCATCAGTCGCCGGTGCGTCCGCGCGTGGGTACCGGACAGCCGGTTCACCGTTCCGGCCCGGCTGTCACCACTGAGATTGGGAGTAGGACGTGATCCAGCAGGAGTCGCGGCTCCGGGTCGCCGACAACACCGGTGCGAAGGAAATCCTCTGCATCCGGGTGCTCGGCGGTTCCGGGCGGCGCTACGCCGGCATCGGCGACGTCATCGTGGCGACCGTCAAGGACGCGCTGCCCGGTGCCGGCGTCAAGCGCGGCGACGTCGTCAAGGCCGTCGTCGTCCGCACGCGGAAGGAGCGTCGTCGTCCCGACGGCTCCTACATCCGCTTCGACGAGAACGCCGCGGTCATCATCCGCGACAGCGGCGACCCGCGCGGCACGCGCATCTTCGGTCCCGTCGGCCGCGAGCTGCGCGACAAGCGCTTCATGCGGATCATCTCGCTCGCCCCGGAGGTGCTCTGACCATGGCTGCCAAGAAGACCACGCCGGCCAAGACGCCGAGCATGAAGGTGAAGAAGGGCGACACCGTGGTGGTCCTGTCCGGCAAGGACAAGGGCGCCCGGGGTCGCGTGATCGCCGCCTACCCCAAGCTGCAGAAGGTCCTCGTCGAGGGCGTCGGCCGCGTCAAGAAGCACACCCGCATCAGCTCGAACCAGCGGGGCGCGCAGCAGGGCGGCATCGTCACCCAGGAGGCTCCCATCCACGTCAGCAACGTGATGGTGATCGACTCCGAGGGGACGCCGACCCGGGTCGGTTACCGCCAGGACGAGGAAGGCCGCAACATCCGGGTGTCGCGGCGGACCGGTAAGGACCTCTGACGATGACTGCACCCACCCGTGAGCTCCCGCGCCTGCTGGCGCACTACCGCGAGTCGATCGCGCCGGCCCTCCAGGAGGAGTTCGGCTTCGAGAACGTCATGCAGATCCCGCGGCTGACGAAGATCGTCGTCAACATGGGCGTCGGCGAGGCGACCCGCGACGCGAAGCTGATGGACGGCGCGGTCCGCGACCTCACCGCCATCACCGGCCAGCGTCCGGCCGTCGTCCGGGCCCGCAAGTCCATCGCCCAGTTCAAGCTGCGCGAGGGCATGCCGATCGGCGCGAAGGTCACCCTCCGCGGCGACCGCATGTGGGAGTTCCTCGACCGGCTCCTCGCGCTGGCCCTGCCCCGCATCCGCGACTTCCGCGGCCTGAACGCCAAGCAGTTCGACGGGCACGGCAACTACACGTTCGGGCTGACCGAGCAGTCGATGTTCCGCGAGATCGACGTCGACAAGATCGACCGTCCGCGCGGCATGGACATCACGCTCGTCACCACCGCCACGAACGACGAGGAGGGTCGCGAGCTGCTCCGCCTCCTGGGCTTCCCGTTCGCCGGCCAGCCCGTCGTCACCACCATCCGCTGAGCCGGGCCGAGGAGACAGACAGATGGCCAAGAAGGCGCTGATCAACAAGGCGGCCCGCAAGCCCAAGTTCGCGGTCCGCGGCTACACCCGCTGCCAGCGGTGCGGTCGTCCGCACTCGGTCTTCCGCAAGTTCGGCCTGTGCCGGATCTGCCTGCGGGAGATGGCGCACGCCGGCGAGCTGCCGGGTGTGAGCAAGTCCAGCTGGTAGTCCGCAGTCCCCGCCCCGCGCGCTGACCGCGCGGGGCGGGTCCCCAGCACCACCGGTCGCCGAGAGGCCCACGCGAGGTACGCGTGAGGAACCGCGGCGAGAGAGGCACGACACCCATGACGATGACCGACCCGATCGCGGACATGCTCACGCGGTTGCGCAACGCGAACACGGCCTACCACGACTCGACGCGCATGCCGTCGTCGAAGCTCAAGACGCACATCGCCGAGATCCTCCAGCAGGAGGGCTACATCGCCGGCTGGCGCGTGGAGGACGTCGAGAAGGACGGCGCCACCCGCAAGGAGCTGGTGATCGACCTGAAGTTCGGCCCCAACCGCGAGCGCAGCATCGCCGGGGTGCGCCGGGTGTCCAAGCCGGGCCTGCGGGTCTACGCGAAGTCGAACGCCCTGCCGAAGGTCCTGGGCGGCCTCGGGGTGGCCATCATCTCCACCTCGACCGGGCTGCTGACCGACCGGCAGGCGACCAAGAAGGGCGTGGGCGGGGAAGTCCTCGCCTACGTCTGGTAAGAGGAGCGAGCGAGATGTCACGGATCGGACGACTGCCGGTTCCCGTGCCCGGTGGCGTGGACGTCACCATCGACGGCCAGACGGTCAGCGTGAAGGGCCCCAAGGGCACCCTGTCCCACACCGTCGCGGCGCCCATCACGGTCGCCCGGGGCGAGGACGGCACGCTGAGCGTCCAGCGGCCCAACGACGAGCGTGAGAGCCGGGCGCTGCACGGCCTGTCCCGCACCCTGATCGCCAACATGATCACCGGCGTCACCGAGGGGTACACCAAGACCCTCGAGATCGTCGGCGTCGGCTACCGCGTCCAGGCCCGCGGCTCGGACCTGGAGTTCGCGCTCGGCTACAGCCACCCGGTGCCGGTGCGTGCCCCGGCGGGCATCACCTTCACCGTCGAGTCGCCCACCCGCCTGCGGGTGACCGGCATCGACAAGCAGCAGGTCGGCCAGGTGGCCGCCAACATCCGCGGCCTCCGCAAGCCCGACCCGTACAAGGGCAAGGGCGTCCGCTACCAGGGCGAGGTCGTCAAGCGCAAGGTCGGGAAGACGGGTAAGTGATGGCACAGACCGAGAAGGCCGCTCGGGTGCACACGCCCGTCGGCACCGACATCAGCACCGCGCGCCGCGTCTCGCGGCTGCGCCGCCACAACCGGCTCCGCAAGCGGGTCTCCGGCACGCCGGACCGCCCGCGCATGGTGGTCAACCGCAGCACGCGGCACATCCACGTGCAGGTCGTGGACGACACCGCCGGCCGTACCCTGGTGAGCGCCTCGACGCTCGACGCCAGCCTGCGCGGCACCGAGGGCGACAAGTCCGCCCTGGCCCGCCGGGTGGGCGCCCTGGTCGCCGAGCGCGCACAGGCCGCCGGCATCACCAAGGTCGTGTTCGACCGCGGGGGCAACCGCTACCAGGGCCGCATCGCCGCGCTGGCCGACGGCGCGCGTGAGGGCGGGCTGGACTTCTGATGAGCAGCACCGCCAACCAGCAGATCGAGAGGGACGTCTGATGCCAGGACCACAGCGACGCGGCGGCGGCGCCGGCGGCGGCAACGACCGCCGCGACCGTCGTGACGGCGGGCGGGGGCCCGGCGGCGCGCCTGCCGAGAAGAGCAACTACATCGAGCGCGTGGTGGCCATCAACCGCGTGTCGAAGGTCGTCAAGGGTGGTCGGCGCTTCAGCTTCACCGCCCTGGTGATCGTCGGCGACGGTGACGGCACCGTGGGCGTCGGCTACGGCAAGGCCAAGGAGGTGCCCGCGGCGATCGCCAAGGGCGTCGAGGAGGCCAAGAAGCACTTCTACAAGGTGCCGCGCATCGCCAGCACCATCCCGCACCCGGTGCAGGGTGAGGCCGCTGCCGGTGTCGTGCTGCTCAAGCCGGCCAGCCCCGGTACCGGTGTCATCGCCGGTGGCCCGGTGCGCGCCGTCCTCGAGTGCGCCGGCATCCACGACGTGCTCTCGAAGAGCCTCGGCTCGTCGAACCCGATCAACATCGTGCACGCCACCATGCAGGCGCTGAAGGAGCTCGTCCGCCCCGAGGAGATCGCCGCCCGCCGCGGGCTGCCCCTCGAGGACGTCGCCCCGGCCGCCATGCTGCGGGCGCGTGCGGGCCAGGGGGTCTGACATGGCGCAGCTGAAGGTGACCCAGGTCCGGTCGGCGATCGGCACGAAGCCCAACCAGCGGCAGACGCTGCGGTCCCTGGGCCTCAAGCGGATCAACGACACGGTCGTGCAGGAGGACCGTCCCGAGATCCGCGGGATGGTCGCCACGGTGACGCACCTCGTCGCCGTCGAAGAGATCTGAGCAGGGACTCGTCATGACTCTCAAGGTCCACCACCTGCGTCCGGCCCCGGGCGCCCACACCCCCAAGACGCGCGTCGGCCGGGGTGAGGGCTCCAAGGGCAAGACCGCCGGTCGCGGCACCAAGGGCACCGGGGCGCGCGGCAACACCTCCGCGCGCTTCGAGGGCGGCCAGACGCCGCTGCACATGCGGCTGCCCAAGATGTCCGGCTTCAAGAACCGGAACAAGGTCGTCTTCCAGGTCGTCAACCTCGACCGGATCGCGTCCCTGTTCCCGCAGGGCGGGCACGTCGACCCCGACACGCTCGCCGACGCCGGTGCGGTCCGCCGCGGCCAGCCGGTGAAGGTCCTCGGCACCGGTGAGCTGGGCGGCGTCCAGGTCACCGTGCACGCGCACGCCTTCTCGGCCTCCGCCGCCGAGAAGATCGCCGCGGCCGGGGGCAGCACCACCCGCATCTGAGCAGCTGACGACCCCCGGGGCCGCACGACCAGCCCCGGGGGTCGTCTGCTGTTCCGGGCCCCTCCAGGGACGGGCCCGCCCGGGCCCCGCGCCGGCCAGGAGGCCGCGCCGGGGACACCCGCTGGGGGAGGGCTGTGACCGGCGCGACCCCGACCGTTGCTAACCTCGTCCGACCGAGAAGGGGAGGGCACGTGCTGCAGGCGTTCGCCGCGGCGTTCCGGACGCCAGACCTCCGGCGCAAGTTGCTGTTCTCCCTGGCGATCATCGCCGTGTACCGGCTGGGCGCCTCGGTGCCCGGCCCGGGGGTCTCCGTCGAGGCGATCAACAGCTGTCTCGAGCAGGCGCAGGCGGGCAGCCAGCGCGACGTCTACTCGCTGGTGAACCTGTTCTCCGGCGGGGCGCTGCTCCGGCTGTCGATCTTCGCGCTGGGGATCATGCCGTACATCACCGCCAGCATCATCGTGCAGCTGCTGGTCGTGGTGATCCCGCGGTTCGAGCAGCTGAAGAAGGAAGGGCAGTCGGGCCAGCAGAAGCTGACCCAGTACACCCGCTACCTGACGATCGCCCTGGCGGTCCTGCAGAGCACCGGCATCATCGCCCTGGCCCGCAGCGGCCAGCTGTTCCCGGGCTGTCAGCAGGACATCATCCCGTCGGACAGCATCTGGACGACGGTCGTGCTCGTGGTCGCCCTGACCGCCGGCACCGCGGTGATCATGTGGCTCGGCGAGCTGCTCACCGAGAAGGGGATCGGCAACGGCATGTCCGTGCTGATCTTCACCTCGATCGCGGCCCGCATCCCCGCCGAGGGCGGCTCGATCCTGCAGACCCGCGGCGGCGTCGTCTTCGCCGTCGTCTGCGCCTTCGCCCTGCTGATCATCGGGGCCGTCGTCTACGTCGAGCAGGCGCAGAGACGGATCCCGGTCCAGTACGCCAAGCGCATGGTCGGCCGCCGCATGTACGGCGGCACCTCCACCTACCTCCCGCTCAAGGTGAACCAGGCCGGCGTCATCCCGGTCATCTTCGCCTCGTCGCTGCTCTACCTCCCGCAGCTGATCACCCAGCTCCAGGGTGACGAGACCGGCCCGGTCCGGCAGTTCTTCGAGAACTACGTCATCGACCAGAGCAGCCCGGTGCACGTCGCGCTGTACTTCGGCCTGATCGTGTTCTTCACGTACTTCTACGTGTCGATCACCTTCAACCCGGAGGAGCGGGCCGACGACATGAAGCGCTACGGCGGCTTCATCCCCGGCATCCGCCCGGGCCGGCCGACGGCGGAGTACCTGCAGTACGTGCTGTCCCGGATCACCCTGCCCGGGTCGCTCTACCTCGGGATCGTCGCGGTGCTGCCGAACTTCTTCCTGTCGATCACGCAGCAGGGGGCGAACCAGAACTTCCCGTTCGGCGGGACCGCAGTGCTGATCATGGTGGGAGTGGGCTTGGAGACCGTGAAGCAGATCGAGACGCAGCTCAACCAGCGCAACTACGAAGGGTTCCTGAAGTAGTGCGCATCGTGCTGCTGGGCCCGCCGGGAGCCGGCAAGGGGACCCAGGCCCAGATCATCGCCGGCCAGCTCGGGGTGCCCGCCATCTCCACGGGCGACATCTTCCGCGCCAACGTGAGCGGTCAGACCGAGCTCGGCCGCAGGGCCAAGGTCTTCATGGACGCCGGCGACCTCGTCCCCGACGAGATCACCGTCGCGATGGTCAGGGACCGGCTCGCCGAGCCCGACGCCAAGGCCGGCTTCCTGCTCGACGGCTTCCCCCGCACGATCGCCCAGGCCGAGCAGCTGCGCGGCTCCCTCGAGGAGCTCGGCCACGGGCTGGACCGCGTCGTCGAGCTGGTCGTCGAGGAGGAGGAGCTGGTGCGCCGGCTCTCCGGCCGCCGGATGCTCGTCGACGGCGAGTGGGTGCAGCGCGACGACGACCGGCCCGAGACCGTGCGGCACCGCCTCCAGGTCTACCGGGAACAGACCGCCCCGCTGTCCGGGTTCTACGACGGCGAGGGGCTGCTGTCGCGCATCGACGCGATCGGCACCATCGAGGAGGTCACCGCCCGGGTGATGACCGCCCTGGGCCGGCCCGCGCAGTCCGGGCAGCCGAGCGACAGCTGAGGGGACGGCGCCGCCGATGTCGGCCGGGATCCTGACCCGCCTCCCGCTGCTGGCGAAGTGGAGTGGACGCATGATCCAGATCAAGACACCGCACGAGATCGAGCTCATGCGCGGCGCCGGCCTCGTCGTCGCCCGGGCGATCGCCGCGGTCCGCGCGGCGGTCCGCCCGGGCGTGACCACGGGGGAGCTCGACGCGATCGCCGAGGACGTCATCCGGTCCTCCGGAGCGATCCCGTCCTTCCTCGGCTACCACGGCTTCACCGGCAGCATCTGCGCGTCGATCAACGACGAGGTCGTGCACGGCATCCCGAACCCGGAGCGCGCCCTCGCCGAGGGCGACAACATCTCCATCGACTGCGGCGCGATCCTCGACGGCTGGCACGGCGACTCGGCGGTCACCGTGACCGTCGGCCCGCCGTCGGCCGAGGACGCCGCGCTCATCGACGTCACCGAGCGGTCCATGTGGGCCGGACTGGCGCGGGCCGTGGCCGGTGGCCGGCTCACCGACATCAGCTCCGCGGTCGAGCAGGTCATCACCGCCGAGGCGCACCCCTACGGGATCGTCGACCACTACGGCGGTCACGGCATCGGCACCGAGATGCACCAGGACCCGCACGTCCTCAACTACGGCCGGCCCGGCCGCGGCCCGCGGCTGGTCCCCGGGCTGGCGCTGGCCATCGAGCCCATGGTGACCGTGGGGGACCCCGCGACCGCCGAGCTCGAGGACGGCTGGACCGTGGTGACCAAGGACGGCTCGCGGGCCGCCCACTTCGAGCACACCGTCGCCATCACCCCCGAGGGGCCCTGGGTCCTGACGGCGGAGGACGGCGGCGTCGCGGGGCTGGCCCCCTTCGGGATCACCCCGCGCACCTGAGCGAGAAACCCCTCGCCCCCACCACTCGCGAGCCCGTGGTGGGGCCCTGCGAGGGGGCCACCCCGGGCGTTCCGTTGTGACGGAGGCCGGGTTGGAGCGCCCCGCTGCAGCGGGGTACAGTGAACGACGGCGTTCGCGCCGTCCTGTCGTCGTGCTGTGGCCGCACGACCCGGGACGCCCTCGCGGGAGCGCCTGCACCACCTGGTCTGCAACCACCGCGTACGACCCGGCCGGCATCCGGCGCGGGCGCATGCGACTCCAGCACCACACCAACCAGCACCACCGAGTCAGGGAGGCCGTGTCGGGCATGGCGAAGAAGGACGGGGCCATCGAGGTCGAGGGTCGCGTCGTCGAGCCGCTGCCCAACGCGATGTTCCGGGTCGAGCTGCAGAACGGGCACCGGGTGCTCGCCCACATCAGCGGCAAGATGCGCCAGCACTACATCCGCATCCTGCCCGAGGACCGCGTCGTCGTGGAGCTCTCGCCCTACGACCTGACCCGCGGTCGCATCGTCTACCGCTACAAGTGACCGCCGCCGGCGCGGGGCACCCCCGGGTGCCGCGTGGGCGGCCATCGATCGACAGGAATGAGGGGCGGCACCGGTGAAGGTCCAGCCGTCGGTGAAGAAGATCTGCGACAAGTGCAAGGTGATCCGCCGGCACGGCCGGGTCATGGTCATCTGCGACAACGCCCGCCACAAGCAGCGGCAGGGCTGAGGGAGTACCTGAGACATGGCACGACTGGCCGGCGTCGACCTGCCCCGCGAGAAGCGGATGGAGATCGCGCTCACCTACATCTACGGGATCGGCAAGACCCACGCCAAGGAGACCCTCGCGGCGACCGGCGTGAGCCCCGACCTGCGGGCCAAGGACCTCTCCGACGAGGACCTGCTCAAGCTGCGCGACTACATCGACGAGCACTTCCGCGTCGAGGGTGACCTCCGCCGCGAGGTGGCCGCCGACATCCGCCGCAAGGTGGAGATCGGCTGCTACCAGGGCCTGCGCCACCGTCGTGGCCTGCCCGTGCACGGTCAGCGCACCCGCACCAACGCGCGCTCCAGCAAGGGCCCGCGCAAGACCATCGCCGGCAAGAAGAAGGCCGGCAAGAAGTAAGCCGTGAGGCGCGCTGTCGCACGACCCGTGAGGGCGGGAGCGGCGGTGCGCCCCTCGTGCTCATCTGGCCACTGAACGCTCAGAAGGAAACCGGAGAGACATGCCTCCCAGGGCTCGCGCCGCGGCTGGTGCCAAGAAGGTCCGCCGCAAGGAGAAGAAGAACGTCGCCCACGGCGCCGCGCACATCAAGAGCACGTTCAACAACACGATCGTGTCGATCACCGACCCGACCGGCAACGTGATCAGCTGGGCCTCCGCCGGCCACGTCGGCTTCAAGGGCTCGCGCAAGTCGACGCCGTTCGCCGCCCAGATGGCCGCCGAGAACGCCGCGCGCAAGGCCCAGGAGCACGGCATGCGCAAGGTCGACGTCTTCGTGAAGGGCCCGGGCTCGGGCCGCGAGACCGCGATCCGCTCGCTGCAGGCCACCGGCCTGGAGGTGGGGCAGATCCAGGACGTGACGCCGCAGCCGCACAACGGCTGCCGCCCGAAGAAGCGCCGCCGGGTCTGACCGGCCACTGACGAGAAGAACGAGGAGTACCTGACGTGGCCCGTTACGCCGGAGCCGACTGCCGCCTCTGCCGGCGCGAGAAGATGAAGCTGTTCCTCAAGGGCAGCAAGTGCGAGTCCCCGAAGTGCCCGATCGAGATCCGGCCCTACCCGCCGGGCGAGCACGGCCGGGGCCGCAGCAAGGACAGCGAGTACCTCCTGCAGCTGCGCGAGAAGCAGAAGGCCCGCCGCATCTACGGCGTCCTCGAGAAGCAGTTCCGCGGCTACTACGAGGAGGCCAACCGCAAGACCGGCAAGACCGGTGAGGTCCTGCTGCAGATCCTCGAGTCCCGCCTGGACAACGTCGTGTACCGGGCCGGCTGGGGCGAGAGCCGCGACATGGCCCGCCAGCTGGTCAAGCACGGCCACATCCGGGTGAACGGCCGCAAGGTCGACATCCCGTCCTACCGGGTCAGCGCGAACGACATCATCGAGGTCGCCGAGAAGTCGCGGCGGATGGTGCCCTTCGAGATCGCCCAGGCCCGCGCCGGCGAGCGCCCCGTGCCGCCGTGGCTGGAGGTCATCAGCGGCCAGCTGCGCGCCGTCGTGCACAGCGTCCCGGCCCGCCAGGTGATCGACACCCCGGTGCAGGAGCAGCTGATCGTCGAGCTCTACTCCAAGTAAGGGCTCGCAGCACCACAGCACCACCCGGCCCCGGCGGGCGGACGGATGTCCGCCGGGGCCCGCACCACCCCCTCACGGCGTCATATGGCGGGCGCCGGAGGACCCAAGGGAGAACACACGATGCTCATCGCACAGCGTCCGACGCTGACCGAGGAGACCCTCACCGAGCAGCGCTCGCGGTTCGTCATCGAGCCGCTCGAGCCCGGCTTCGGCTACACCCTCGGCAACTCGCTGCGCCGCACCCTCCTGTCCTCGATCCCCGGCGCTGCCGTCACCAGCATCCGGATCGAGGGCACCCTGCACGAGTTCACCACCGTGCCCGGGGTCAAGGAGGACGTCACCGAGATCATCCTCAACCTCAAGGGCCTGGTCGTCAGCTCGGACTCCGACGAGCCGGTGACCATGTACCTGCGCAAGCAGGGCCCGGGTGAGGTCACCGCCGCCGACATCGCGCCCCCGGCCGGTGTCGAGGTGCACAACCCCGAGCTGCACATCGCCACCCTCAACGGCAAGGGCCGCCTCGAGATCGAGCTGGTCGTCGAGCGGGGCCGCGGCTACGTCCCGGCGCCGCAGAACAAGCAGCCCGGCCAGGAGATCGGCCGCATCCCGGTCGACTCGATCTACTCGCCGGTCCTCAAGGTCACCTACGCCGTCGAGGCCACCCGCGTCGAGCAGCGCACCGACTTCGACCGCCTCGTGGTCGACGTCGAGACCAAGCCCTCGATCGCCCCGCGGGACGCCATCGCCTCCGCCGGCTCCACGCTGGTCGAGCTGTTCGGCCTGCTGCGCGAGCTGAACGTCGACGCCGAGGGCATCGAGGTCGGGCCCAGCCCGGCCGAGGCCGCCGACATCGCGAACTTCTCGATGCCGATCGAGGACATGGACCTCACCGTCCGGTCCTACAACTGCCTCAAGCGCGAGGGCGTGCACACCGTCGGCGAGCTGGTGACCCGCTCGGAGGCCGACCTGCTCGACATCCGCAACTTCGGGGCCAAGTCGATCGACGAGGTCAAGATGAAGCTGGCGGCCATGGGCCTGGCGCTCAAGGACAGCCCGCCCGGGTTCATCCCGACGTCGGTCGAGAGCTACGACGAGGGCTACGAGACCGACGCCTACCAGGGCCACGGCGAGTACGGCACCGAGTACGGGCAGGTCCAGTACGACGAGGGCTCCTACCAGGAGACCGAGCAGCTCTGACGCTGCACCGGCCGGGCGGCGGGACGACCGCCGCCCGGCCGGACCGCGTGGGCCCGGCTGAGGCGGGTCCGCCACACTGACACAGCGACGACAGCACCACCTGGATGCAGCCGGCACACGCCCGCCCGGCCGCCTGAGGAAGGACCGACATGCCCACCCCCACCAAGGGCCCCCGTCTCGGCGGGTCCGCCTCCCACGAGCGGCTGATGCTGGCGAACCTGGCCACGTCGCTGTTCGAGCACGGGCGGATCACCACCACCGAGGCGAAGGCGAAGCGGCTGCGCCCGTTCGCCGAGAAGCTGGTCACCTTCGCCAAGCGCGGTGACCTGCACGCGCGCCGCCAGGTGATGACGGTCATCCGGGACAAGGACGTCGTCCACCACCTGTTCGCCGAGATCGGCCCGCGCTTCGAGAACCGGCCCGGCGGCTACACCCGCATCACCAAGGTCGGCCCGCGCAAGGGCGACAACGCCCCCATGGCCGTCATCGAGCTCGTCGAGGCGCTGACCGTGGCCCAGCAGGCCGTCGGTGAGGCCGAGCGCGCCCGTGGCACCCGCTTCGCCGCCGGCGCCGGCGCGGCCGCCGCCTCCGGTGAGGTCACCGCGGACGCCGTCGAGACCGCCGCGGCCGACGAGGACACCACCGCGGCCGACGAGACCGAGGCCGAGGCCGAGGCCACCGACGTCGAGGCGACCGACGCCGACGACGCCGCCGTGGCGACCGACGCCGGCGACGCCGCCGTGGCCGCCGATGCCGAGGCCCCGGCCGAGGACGCGGACGGCTCCAAGTGACCGAGCAGCCGGGTCAGGGCGGCGACGCCGGCGCGGCCGGGGTCTCCGCCGGCGGCGGCGACCAGGGCGCGACGTCCGTGGGCGAGACCACCGGTCCCGGTGGTGACACCTCGCCGGCCGTGACCTCCGGTGAGGTCGACGCCGAGGCGCAGGAGGTCGTGACCGACCTCTACAACCCGGACGGCGAGCGCCAGGACGACGGCGACGTGACCCCCGAGCCCAAGGCCGAGAACCTGGCCGTGGTCGAGGACCCGGTGCTGTCCCCGGACGTGGCCGCCGCGGCGGCCGCCGAGGTCGAGGCCGCCGAGATCGGCGACGCCGCGACCGCGGGCACCCACGCCCCCGGCGGCGAGTCCGCGCCCGACCCGAAGTGACCCGCTGCTGAACACCGAGCACCACCGCGACGAGCCCGCTCCCGATCCCGGGGGCGGGCTCGTCCGTCTCCGGCTGTCGGTCGCCTACGACGGCACGGACTTCTCCGGCTGGGCCCGCCAGCCCGGGCGGCGCACCGTGCAGGGCGAGCTGGAGGCCGCGCTGGCCACCGTGCTGCGCGCGCCGGTCGAGCTGACCGTGGCCGGCCGCACCGACGCGGGCGTGCACGCCACCGGCCAGGTCGCGCACGCGGACGTCCCGCGCGCCGCCTGGGAGGAGCAGCGCGAGCGCCTCGTCCGCAGGCTGCGCGGCCTGCTGCCGCCGGACGTGGCGGTGCCCGCCGTCGCCGAGGCGCCGCCGGGCTTCGACGCCCGCTTCGGCGCGCTGGCGCGGCACTACGTCTACCGGCTCACCGACAGCGACGCCGGACCGCCGCCGCTGCGCCGGGCGGACACGGTGGGCTGGCCCCGCCGGCTCGACGCCGCCGCGATGGACGCCGCCGCCCGTCTGATGACCGGCGTGCACGACTTCGCCGCCTTCTGCCGCCGCCGGGAGGGCGCCACGACCGTCCGCACGCTGCTGGAGCTGGCCGTGACCCGCGACGGCGACCTGGTCACCGTCCGGGCCTCCGCGGACGCCTTCTGCCACTCGATGGTGCGCAGCCTCGTCGGCTCGCTGGTCGCGGTCGGGGAGGGGCGCCGGGCGCCGGAGTGGCCCGCCGGCCTGCTCGACCGCCGGGAGCGGGCGGGCGAGGTCGTCGTCGCGCCGCCCGGGGGGCTCACGCTGGTGCGGGTCGACTACCCGGACGACGCCGACCTCGCCGCCCGCGCACTGGTCACCCGCGCCCGCCGCGACTAGTGGGAGGACCCCCTCCTGGGTCCCCTCGTCCGCTCGGGGACGCCCTGGAGGGGGCCGACGAGCCGGAACTCGACGCTCACGGCAGTGCGGCCACGGCGTCGGCGACCGGGGTGTCGCCGGACACCAGCTCCACGACCTCGTTCGTCTTGCCCGAGTCGAGGAAGGCCAGCAGGACCGCGGCGACGTCGTCGCGGGGGACCTCGCCGTACTCCACGCCGTGGGCGAGGGTGACCCGGCCGGTGCCGGGCTCGTCGGTGAGCCGCCCGGGCCGCACGATCACGGTGTCCAGCGCGGTGCGCGGCAGGATGACGTCCTCGGCGCGCAGCTTGGCCTGCAGGTAGACGGCGAACACCGGGTCCATGCCCTTCGGGGTCCCCTGCCGGGCCTGCTCGACGCCCATCGAGGACACCAGCAGGTAGGGGCGGACGCCGGCGCGCTCGGCGGCGTCGGCCAGCAGGACCGCGGCGCCGTGGTCGACGGTGTGCTTGCGCTCCGCGCCGCTGCCCGGGCCGGCGCCCGCGGCGAACACGACGGCGTCGGCGCCGCGGACGACCTCCGCGACGTCGTCGACCGAGGCGGACTCCAGGTCGAGCACCGCGGGCGTGACGCCGTCGGCCTCGAGGTCGGCGGCGTGGCCGGGGTTGCGGACGATGCCGACGACGGTGTCCCCGCGCCCGGCGAGCAGCCGGCCGAGGCGGCGGGCGACCTGACCGTGGGCACCGGCGATGACGACGCGCATGCCGCCGTCCTACCACCCGGCGGCCGGGGCGGTCACCCGCCGGCGTCCCTGCGGGCCCGGGCGAGGTCGGCGGGGGTGTCGCAGTCGGTCCACGGCGGCGGGGTGCCCGGCTCGCGGGCGGGGGCGTGGCGCGTCACCGCCAGCCGGCCGACGACCCGGCGGACCGGCACCGGGCCGTCCGCGCCGGCCACGGCCGCGCGCAGGGCCGCGGTGCGCCAGACGCCGAGCAGGTACTGGTCGCGGCCGGCGTCGTCGACGACCAGGACGCCGTCGGCGGTCAGCCGCGCCCGCAGGTCGCGGACCAGCGCGGGGGTCACGAACGGCAGGTCCCCGGCGAGGACGGCGACCACCGGGGTGTCGACGGCGGCGAGCCCTGCGCGCATCGCCGCGACCGGCCCGCCGCCGGGCGGCCGCTCCCGGACGACGCGGACGCCGTCGGGGACCGGCTGCGGCGGCCCGACGACGACCCGCGGCGCGGCGTCGGGGACCGCGGCGAGGACGGCCGCGAGCATCGTCCGGCCGCCGACCTCGAGCTGCGGCTTGGCCTGCCCGCCCAGCCGGGCCGCGCGGCCGCCGGCCAGGACCACCGCCGCGTAGGGCGGGAGCGGGTCCGGGGCGGTCACGGTCCGACCGTAGGGGCCCGGCGTGGGTACCGTGCCCGTTCGTGGGACGAGTCACCAGCCGCACCCCCGTGCTGCGCATCCGGGGCCCCGTGCGCACCACCCGGCCCGACACGGTGGCCGCCGAGGAGCCCCTGGAGATCCGGCTGGCCGGGTCGCCGCTGGCGGTCACCATGCGCACGCCCGGCGCCGACTTCGACCTGGTGCACGGCTTCCTGGCCACCGAGGGCGTCATCGGTGGCGTCGAGGACGTCGCCGGGCTGCGCTACTGCGACTCGGTGGACGCCGAGGGCCGCAACACCTACAACGTCGTCGACGTCGACCTGGCGCCCGGCGTCGAGCCGCCGGACACCGCGCTGGACCGCAACTTCCTCACCTCGAGCTCGTGCGGCGTCTGCGGCAAGGCGAGCATCGACGCGATCCGCACCCGCACGCGGTACGACGTCGCCGGCGACGGCACCCGGCTGGAGCTGGCCACGCTGCTGGCGCTGCCCGACCGGCTGCGGGCGGCGCAGGAGGTGTTCACCAAGACCGGCGGCCTGCACGCGGCGGGGCTGTTCACCGCCGACGGCGAGCTGGTGGCGCTGCGCGAGGACGTCGGCCGGCACAACGCGGTGGACAAGGTGATCGGCGACGCGCTGCGCGCCGGCCGGATGCCGCTGGCCGGGCACGTGCTCATGGTCAGCGGCCGGGCCAGCTTCGAGCTGACGCAGAAGGCGGCGATGGCCGGCATCCCGGTGCTGGCCGCGGTGTCGGCGCCGTCGTCGCTGGCGGTGGAGCTGGCCGCCGACGTCGGCATCACGCTGGTCGGCTTCCTCCGCGGCGACGGCTGCAACGTCTACAGCCGCCAGGAGCGCATCGTCCTCGACGACCAGCGCTGACCTCGGCCCAGCCGGAGCCCCACCAGCACGCCGCTCTCCCGGCGGGACGAGAGCGGGAGCGGCTGCTCACGGGACCGGGGTCGAACCACCGGGGACCGCGGTCGACCGGCCGGAGCTCGAACTCGCCGTCCACCGGGTCGTACGTGCGCGGAGGTCGCAGCCGCCAGGTCCGCACGACGACGTGGACGCGCACCACGCGGCCGGGAACCGGCGGCACCTGCTCGGGGACCTGCCCGTGGGCGTCGGCCAGGAGGGCCCCGCGGCCGGGCACCTCGGCGCCGCCCGCGCGCCACCGGGCGGTGAGCCGCTCGTGCCGCAGGAGGAGGCCGAGGTCCGTCGCACCGGACAGCGGGCGCGCACGCCAGGGGACCTGCCGGGCGCCGGGGCCGGCGGGGTCGTCGACCCACTGCAGCGGCCAGCTCACGCGGTCACCCCGCCCGGGCGGCGGCCGGCAGCACTCGATCTCCCGGTCGGCGAGGAAGACCTCGACGTCGGGCTCCTCGCTCAGTGGTCGCCGCCGCGGAGCTGGCTGACCACGTGGGGGAGCAGCGGCCCGAGGACGGCGAGCCCGTCGCGCACGCCGCCGGTGGAGCCGGGCAGGTTCACGACCAGCGTCCGCCCCGCGGTGCCGGCGATCCCCCGGGACAGCACCGAGGTCGGAACCGTGCCCTCGCCGTACCGGCGCACCGCCTCCGCCAGCCCCGGGGCCTCCCGCTCGACCACCGCGCGGGTGGCCTCGGGCGTGACGTCGGTGGGGGAGAGCCCGGTGCCGCCGGTGGTGAGGACGACGTCGGCGCCCGACGCCACCGCCTCGCGGAGGACGGCGGCCAGCGCGTCGACGTCGTCGGGGCGCACGTGCGGCCCCTCGACCACGAACCCGAGCGAGCGCAGCCCCTCGGCCAGCGCCTGCCCGCTGCGGTCCTCGTAGACCCCGGCCGAGGCGCGGTTGGACGCGGTGACGACGACGGCGCGGGCGCCCTCGGGGAGCTCGCTCACCGCCGCCACTCGCCGCTCCTGCCGCCGGACTTGGCCAGCAGCCGCACGTCGGTGATCGAGGCCCGCGGGTCCACGGCTTTGACCATGTCGATCACCGTCAGCCCGGCGACGGCGACGGAGGTCAGCGCCTCCATCTCCACGCCGGTGCGGTCGGCGGTGCGGGCGGTGGCGGTGATCTCCACGGCGTCGTCGGCGACCTCGACGTCGACGGTGACGCCGTGCAGCGCGATCGGGTGGCACAGCGGCACGAGGTCCGGCGTCCGCTTGGCCCCGGCGATGCCGGCGATCCGCGCGACGGCCACGGCGTCCCCCTTGGGCACGCCCTCGCCGCGCAGCAGCGCCACCACCTCGGGGCTGACCAGCACCCGCCCGGCGGCGGTGGCCTCACGGGCGGTCACCGGCTTGGCGGAGACGTCGACCATCCGGGCGGCGCCCCGCTCGTCGACGTGCGTGAGACGGTCGGTCACTGCAGCGCTCCCTCGATCAGGACGACGTCGACCTCGGCGCCCGCGGGCAGCTCGGTGACGTCCTCGGGCACGACGACCAGGCAGTTGGCCCGGGCCAGGTGGGCGACCAGGTGCGAGCCGGGCCCGCCGACCTGGGAGACGCGGCCGGCGTCGTAGCGGCCGCGGAGGAACTGCCGGCGCCCGGCGGGGGAGCGCAGCGGCGCGGTGAGCACCGCGGGCGCCCGCAGCCGGCCGGGTGCGGCGTGCCCGAGCGCCCGGCGCAGCGCCGGGCGGACGAACACCTCGAAGGACACGAACGAGCTCACCGGGTTGCCCGGCAGCGTGACCACCGGCACGCCGTCGACGGTGCCGCACCCCTGCGGGCCGCCCGGCTGCATGGCGACCTTGACGAACTCGACGGTGCCGAGCGTGCCGAACGCGTCCTTGACCACCTCGTAGGCGCCGGCGCTCACGCCGCCGCTGGTGACCAGCAGGTCGGCGTCGGCCAGCTCGGCGCGCACGGTGGTGAGGAACTGGCCGACGTCGTCGGGCACGAAGTGCAGCCGGCGCGCGGTGCCGCCGGCGTCCTCGACCGCGGCGCACAGCAGCAGCGAGTTCGACTCGTACACCTGCCCGGGCAGCAGCGGCTCGCCCGGCTCGACCAGCTCGCTGCCGGTGGACAGCACCAGCACCCGCGGGCGGCGGCGCACCCACAGCGTCCGGGCGCCCACCGCGGCGGCCAGGCCGAGCTGCGCGGCGCCCAGCGGGCTGCCGGCCTCCAGCGCGACGGTGCCGGCGGTGATGTCCTCCCCGGCGCGGCGCAGGTGGGTGCCCGCCGCGGGCGCGTCGCGGATCTCGACGACGGCGGTGGCGGCGTCGGTGAGCTCGACCGGGACCACGACGTCGGCGCCCGGCGGCAGCAGCGCGCCCGTCATGATCCGCTGCACGGTGCCCGGGGCGAGGGGGGCGACGTCGGTGCGGCCGGCCGGGACGTCGTCGGCCACCGGCAGCCGGGCGGGGAGCGCGCCGAGCTCGGCGGACCGGGCGGCGTAGCCGTCCATCGCCGAGTTGTCGAAGCCGGGCAGCGGCACCTCCGCGACGACGTCGCGGGCCAGCACCCGGCCGTGCGCCGCGGCCAGCGGCACCTCCTCCTCGCCGAGCGGGGCGAGCAGGGCGGCGACCACCGCCTGGTGTTCCTCGACCGTGCGCACCCGGTCATCCTGGCGGATGGGCCCCGGCCCGGCTGGCGGGTGCCCGGCGCCGCGGGCAGCGTGGGCCGGGTGACCGACGTCGTGGTGCTCGGGCAGGCGGGGCGGGACCTGGTGCTGCAGGTCGGGCGGCTGCCGTCCGCGGGCGGCTCGGCGGAGGTGCTCCGCCGGGTCGAGGTGCTCGGCGGCAAGGGCGCCAACCAGGCGGTGGCACTGGCCCAGCTGGGCGTCCCGGTGGCGCTGGTCGGCGTGGTGGGGGACGACGGGGACCCACTGCTCGCGCAGGCGAGGGCCGACGGCGTGGACGTGTCCGGCGTGCGCCGGCGGCCGGGCGTCCCCTCCGCGCTGCTGGTCGACGTGGTGGGGCGCGGGGGCGCGCGCCGGCTGCTCGAGGACGTCCCGGACGGCGTGCTGCTCACCGCCGACGACGTCGCCGCGGCCGCCGACCTGGTGGCCGGGTGCCAGGCGCTGTCGCTGCAGCTGCAGCAGCCGGGGGAGGCGGTGCGCGCGGCGCTGGAGCTGGCCCGCCCGGACGCCCTCGTCGTCGCCGACGGCGCCCCCGCCGACGACGCCACCCGCGACGCGCTGCTCGCCCGTGCCGCCGTGCTGCGCGCCGACGCGCAGGAGGCCGCGCTGCTGGTCGGCCGGGACCTCGACGGCGTCGACGCCGTCCGGGAGGCCGCGCTCGAGCTCCGGGCGGCGGGACCGCGGCTGGTGGTGCTGTCCGCGGGCGCCGACGGCGAGGTGGTCGCCTGGCGCGCCGGCGGGACGCGGGCCACGGGCGGCGCGGACTGGCCGGCCGACGGGGTGGTCCGCGTGCCGCTGTCGGACACCGACCCCGTCGACCCGACCGGCGGCGGGGACGCCTACGTCGCCGGGCTGGTCGCCGCGCTGCTCGGCGGCGCCGGCCCGGCCGAGGCCGCCCGGACCGCCTCGGCGGCGTCCACGCACACCGTGCGGCGGCTCGGCGGCCGCCCGGACCTCTCCCCGGCGGCGCTCGCGGGCCAGGTCGCCCGCGAGCGCGTGGTGCGGGCATAGGAAGCTGTCCCCACGTCCGCGCGCCCGAGACGCGCGGAGGGCTTCCTGCCCCACCACACGAGAGGAGCGCCCGCGTGGCCGAGTACGAGCGGATGCTGGCCGCCAACGAGGAGTGGGCCCGCGACTTCCAGGGCGGGCTGCCGGTGGCCCCGGCGCGCAAGGTCGCCGTCGTCGCCTGCATGGACTCGCGCATGCCGCTGTTCCCGCTGCTCGGCCTGGCCGTGGGCGACGCGCACGTCATCCGCAACGCCGGCGGGGTGGTCACCGAGGACACCATCCGCTCGCTGACCATCTCCCAGCACGTGCTCGGCACCCGCGAGATCGTGCTGGTGCACCACACCGACTGCGGCCTGCAGAAGACCGACGACGCCTCGTTCGCCGACCTGGTCGAACAGGCCACCGGGGTCCGGCCGCCGTGGCCCGCGCGCACGTTCACCGACGCCGACGAGGACGTCCGCGAGTCGATCCGGCTGCTGCAGGAGAGCCCGTTCCTGCTGTCCAAGGAGATCTGCGGCACCGTCTACGACGTCGAGACCGGGCTGCTGCACCGGGTCGCCTGACCGCGCCACCTGCACGGACCCGATCCGGAACGACTCCGTTCGCGGGTGACCGTCACCACGGTCACCGTCCGCACCACCGTCGCCGGCGTCGCCGCCCTGGTGATCAGCCGGTACGGCGACGCGCGCCCCCCGCAGGACGGGGCGATGCGGACCACGCAGGTCGAGGCGCTGATCAGCCGGACCGCCGACGGGCAGCTGTGCCCGGAGGCGCTGCCGGCCGCCACCAGCGGCGCCCACACCGGCCGCCCGTACGAGGCGTTCACCGGCTCGGAGAGCGGTGCGGTGCAGCAGTGCCAGGGCGGCTCGGGCCACACCTCTGGTACGGCACCGGGAAGGTCGACGCGCTCGCCGCGGTGACCGCCGCCCGCTGACCGGACGGCACGACGGAGGGGCCGGGTGCGCGGTGCACCCGGCCCCTCCCGCGTCCGCGGGTGCGTGACCTGCGAGGACGCCGCCCCTAGGCTCCCCGCCCGTGACGGGGACACGGGGACGACGGCTGGCCGCCGCGGGCGCCGCGGTGGCCGCAGCGGCGCTGCTGGCGGGGTGCACGAGCACGGTGACCGGGACGGCCACCCCGCCGGCCGCTGCCGCGCCGACGACGGGCGAGCCGCCGGCGACGACGACGCCGTCCGGGCCGCCGGTCGACGTCACGCCGGCCCCCGAGCCGACCGTCGGCACCCTGCTGGAGGCCCACCGCATCGCCTCGGTGACCTCGCTGGTGCAGGCCACCTTCCCGGCGCGGACGGACACCTGCTTCCCGTCCGGGCCGTGGAGCGACTCCGGCGCCCTCGACGCCGCCTACTTCGGCACCGGGACGGCGGGCCCGATCCTCGACCGCTGGGGCTTCGTCACCGCCTGGGGCCAGTGCAACAGCGACCCCGCCGACGGCGCCGGCACCCTGACCCTGGTCGCCGAGCTGTCCGACCCCGAGTCCGCGCGGCGGGCGGCCGCGGAGCTCGCCGCCGACCAGGCCGGGGGCTACCAGGCGGCCGAGATCCCCGGCGTCGACGGCGAGGTGCTGCTGCAGGAGGGCGGTGGGGAGGACGTCGTCCAGGCGTTCGTGCCGGTCGGCCGGATGCTCGCCTACGCGTACCACAGCACCGGCCCCGGTCAGGGCCTCGACGACGTCGGCCGGCTGATGACCGACCAGGTCGGGCTGCTGCAGGGCTTCACCCCCACGCCGCAGGCGCAGGTGCCCACGCTGCCCACCGACCCGGTCGGCCTGCAGCCGCTCACCCTGGACCCGCCCGGCGACTTCACGGAGTTCTCCGGGCCCTATGACCTCGAGGGCTACCTGCGGCTGGCGATCGACCCGGCCCGGGAGCGCGACCTGCTGTCGGCCAACGGGTTCCGCGGCTTCTACGCCAAGCAGTCCGACGAGGACGAGCTCAGCTACGCGGTGGCGCTGTACGCCTTCCCGACGTCGGCGGAGACCAACGCCGTCTACACGACGTTCGCCGAGCTCGAGGGCGCCGAGTTCGGTGGCACGCGGTTCACGCTCCCCTCGGTCCCCGACGCCCCGTGCTTCTGGTTCCAGGCGGGGGAGAGCTACTACCAGCGCTGCTACGTCGGCTACGGCAGCCACCTCGCCAGCGTCGACGTCCTCGGCCTGGCCGCCGCCGACGACGTCGCCGCGATGGACCGGCTGCTGCCCGCGCAGCGCGACCTGATCGCCGGTTGAAGGGCCCTCCTGCCCCCCCGCTCGCTCCGCTCGCGGCGGGACCCTGCAGGAGGGCCGTTCCAGCACGTCACCTCGGCCTGTCGGGTGGGCTGGTATCGTCGTCGGCTGGTGCGCGGCCGCCGGCTGGTGCGCGCGCGCCGTCGGCGTCTCCCGTCCTCGGTGAGGCGATCCCACCAGCCGCCCCGACGACGACGGAGGACACGAGCGCCGTGCGCACGTACTCACCCAAGCCCGGCGAGGTCACCCGCGCCTGGCACGTCATCGACGCCACCGACGTGGTGCTCGGTCGACTCGCCAGCCAGGTCGCGACCCTGCTGCGCGGCAAGCACAAGCCCCAGTTCGCCCCGCACGTCGACGTCGGTGACTTCGTCGTCGTCGTGAACGCGAACAAGATCGCCCTCACCGGCTCCAAGCGCGACCAGAAGACCGCCTACCGGCACTCCGGCTACCCGGGCGGCCTGCGCGCGATCAACGTCGGCGACCAGCTGCGCACCCACCCCGACCGCGTCGTCGAGCGCGCGGTGAAGGGCATGCTGCCGCACAACAGCCTCGGCCGGCAGATGATCAAGAAGCTGAAGGTGTACGCGGGCCCCGAGCACCCGCACGCCGCCCAGCAGCCCGAGACGTTCGAGATCAAGCAGGTGGCCCAGTGACCTCTCCCCTCACCGTGACCGACGCCGAGGGGCGCCCGGTCCAGACCGTCGGCCGGCGCAAGGAGGCCATCGTCCGTGTGCGGCTCGTGCCCGGCACCGGCCAGTTCCGCCTCAACGGCCGCAGCCTCGAGCAGTACTTCCCGAACAAGGTCCACCAGCAGCTCATCCGCGAGCCGTTCGTGACCCTCGAGAAGGCCGAGCAGTACGACGTCGTCGGCATCCTCAAGGGCGGCGGCGTCACCGGCCAGGCCGGCGCGCTGCGCCTGGCGATCGCCCGCGCCCTGATCGAGGTCGAGGCCGAGGACCGCCCGGCCCTCAAGAAGGCCGGCTTCCTCACCCGCGACGCGCGGGTCAAGGAGCGCAAGAAGTACGGCCTCAAGAAGGCCCGCAAGGCTCCTCAGTACTCGAAGCGCTGACCGGCACCGCCGTGGGTCGCCTCTTCGGGACCGACGGCGTCCGGGGTCGGGCCAACGCCGACCTCACGCCGGAGTTGGCCCTCTCGGTGGCGCGTGCCGCCGCCAGCGTGCTCGCCGACCGCGACGGGACCTCGCGTCCCGTCGCGGTCGTCGGGCGTGACCCCCGCGCCAGCGGGGAGATGCTCGAGGCCGCCGTGGTGGCGGGCCTCGCGAGCGCCGGCGCCGAGGTGCTGCGCGTCGGCGTGCTGCCCACCCCGGCCGTCGCCTTCCTCACCGCCGAAACCGGCGCCGACCTCGGCGTCATGATCTCGGCCAGCCACAACCCGATGCCCGACAACGGCATCAAGCTGTTCAGCCGCGGTGGCCACAAGCTGCCCGACGCGGTCGAGGCGGCGATCGAGCAGACCATCGCCACCTCCCGCCGCAGCACCGACGGCCACCGCCCGACCGGCGCCGGCATCGGCCGGGTCCGCGACCTGCCCGGCGCCGGCGAGGACTACGCCAAGCACCTGCTGTCGACGCTCCCGGCGTCGGTGTCCGGCCTGCGCCTGGTCGTCGACTGCGCGCACGGCTCGGCCGCGACCGTCGCCCCCGACGTCTACCGCCGCGCCGGCGCCGAGGTCACCGTCATCGGCGGCGAGCCCGACGGCTGGAACATCAACGACGGCATCGGCTCCACCCACCTGGGCCCGCTGACCGACGCCGTCCGCGAGACCGGCGCGGACCTCGGCATCGCGCACGACGGCGACGCCGACCGCTGCCTCGCGGTCACCGCCGACGGCCGGGTGGTCGACGGCGACGCGATCCTCGCCGTGTGCGCGCTGGCGCTCAAGGAGCGCGGCGAGCTCGCCGGGGACACCGTCGTCGCCACGGTGATGAGCAACCTCGGCTTCCACCACACGATGCGCGACGCCGGCATCGCGGTGCACACCACCGCCGTCGGCGACCGCTACGTGCTCGAGGCGCTGCGCGAGCAGGGGCTCAGCCTCGGCGGAGAGCAGAGCGGCCACCTGGTCTTCCTCGACCACGCCACCACCGGCGACGGGCTGCTCACCGGGCTGTCGCTGCTGTCCCGCGTGGCCGCCACCGGCAGCTCGCTCGCCGACCTCGCCTCGGTGGTGCGCCGGCTCCCGCAGACCCTGGTCAACGTCCCGGTCCGCGACCGCATCCGGGTCGTGGAGAGCGAGGCCGTGGGCAGCGCGGTCAACGCCGCGGAGGCCGAGCTCGGCGACGACGGCCGGGTGCTGCTGCGGCCCTCGGGCACCGAGCAGCTCGTCCGCGTGATGGTCGAGGCGCCCACCCAGGAGCTCGCCGACGGGATCGCCTCCCGGCTCGCCGCGGTCGTCGCCGCCGTCGACTGACCGCCCGGGCTGGACCGGGGCGGCGCCCCGGGACGAGCATGGCGCCCACCGGCCCGGCGGGAGGACGCCATGACCGTGCGGATGCGCGACCTGCTCGGCGGGGCCGTCGGCCGGCTCCGGTACGAGCCCACCGCCAAGCGGGTGCGGGCCGAGGCCGACGGCGTCGTCGTCGCGCTCACCGACCGGGCGCTGCTGGTGTGGGAGCCCCGGCGGGTGGTGCCCGCGTACGCCGTCCCGCGCGAGGACCTGCGCGGGACCCTGACCCCCGCCCCGGCCCCGCCCCCGGACGTGCCGGCGGGCACCGGCTTCGCCGTCCCCGACGTGACCGCGCTGCGCGTCCTCGACCCGCGGGTCCCGTTCTCCGTGCGCAGCACGCCGGGGGAGCCGGTGGCGGTGCGGGTGCCGGGCAGCGACCGCGTCGTCGAGGGGTTCTGCCCCGCCGACCCGGCGCTGGCCGGGTACGTCGTCCTGGACTTCGGCGGCTGCGACGCCTGGTACGAGGAGGACGAGCCGCTGCACGGGCACCCGCGCGACCCGTTCCACCGGGTCGACGTCCGGGCCGGCTCGCGGTCGGTGCGGGTGTCGGCCGGCGGGCAGCTGCTGGCCGCCTCCTCCCGGCCGCGGCTGGTGTTCGAGACGCTGCTGCCGGTGCGCTGGTACCTGCCGGCCGAGGACGTCGTCGCCGACCTGGTGCCCAGCGGGACGCGCACGTGGTGCGCCTACAAGGGCGAGGCCGGCTACTGGTCGGTGCGGACCGGCGACGGGCTGGTCCCGGACGCGGTGTGGAGCTACCGCGACCCGCTGCCCGACGCGGCCCAGCTCCGGGGGCTGCTGTGCTTCTTCGACGAGCGCTTCGACGTGGCCGTCGACGGCGTGCCGCGCCCGCGCCCGGTGACGCCCTGGTCCTGACCGGCCCGGTGGGGCGGGTGGGACCGGCTCCGCGTCTCACACCGCAGAGGGACGGATCGGTCCCCCTTCCCCGGTAGCCTCGATGCACATGTGCGGCATCGTGGGTTACGTCGGCCCCCAGAACGCCCTGGACGTCGTCCTCGAGGGCCTGCGCCGGCTCGAGTACCGCGGGTACGACTCCGCGGGCGTCGCCGTCCGGGTGGACGGCGACGGCTCCGGTGAGCTGGCGTCGGCCAAGAAGGCGGGCAAGCTGGCCAACCTGGAGAAGGTCCTGGCCGACGCCCCGCTGCCGGAGGCGACGCTGGGCATCGGGCACACCCGCTGGGCCACGCACGGCGGCCCGACCGACCGCAACGCCCACCCGCACCTGTCGGCCGACGGCCGGGTCGCCGTCATCCACAACGGGATCATCGAGAACTTCGCGCACCTGCGCGCCGAGTGCGAGGCCGCCGGTGCCGAGATGCGCTCGGAGACCGACACCGAGGTCGTGGCGCACCTGCTGGCCGCCGCCTACGCGGAGCTGCCCGCGGGCCTGGGCCGCTTCGCCGAGGCGATGCGCGCGGTCAGCCGCCGGCTGGAGGGCGCGTTCACCCTCGTCGCCGCGCACGCCGACGAGCCCGACACGCTGGTCGCCTCCCGCCGCAACAGCCCGCTGGTGGTCGGCGTCGGCGACGGCGAGTACTTCCTCGGCTCCGACGTCGCGGCGTTCATCGCGCACACCCGCGAGGCCCGCGAGCTCGGCCAGGACCAGGTCGTCGAGATCGACCGCACCCGGGGCCTGACCGTCACCGACTTCGACGGCGCGCCCGCCGAGCCCGCCGCCTACACCGTCGACTGGGACGCCGCGGCCGCCGAGAAGGGCGGTCACGACTGGTTCATGCTCAAGGAGATCGCCGAGCAGCCGCAGGCGGTCGCCGACACCCTGCGCGGGCGCCTCGGCGAGGACGGCGAGCTGGTCCTCGACGAGGTGCGGCTGTCCGACCAGGACCTGCGCGACGTCGACAAGGTCTTCGTCGTCTCCTGCGGCACCAGCTACCACGCCGGGCTGATCGCCAAGTACGCCATCGAGCACTGGACCCGCATCCCGGTCGAGGTCGAGGTGGCCAGCGAGTTCCGCTACCGCGACCCGGTGCTCGACCGCTCCACGCTGGTCGTCGTCATCAGCCAGTCCGGCGAGACGATGGACACCCTCATGGCGCTGCGGCACGCCAAGGAGCAGAAGGCCCGCGTGCTGGCCATCTGCAACGTCAACGGCTCGACGATCCCGCGCGAGTCCGACGCCGTGCTCTACACCCACGCCGGCCCGGAGATCGCCGTCGCCTCCACCAAGGCGTTCCTGGCGCAGATCGTCGCCTGCTACCTGGTCGGGCTGTTCCTCGCCCAGGTGCGCGGCATCAAGTACGCCGACGAGGTCGGCTCGATCGTCCAGCAGCTGCAGCGGCTGCCCGAGGCGGTCGAGCAGGTGCTGACCCAGATGGAGCCGGTGCGGGAGCTGGGCCGGTCGCTGGCCGACTCGGACACGGTCCTGTTCCTCGGCCGCCACGTCGGCTTCCCGGTGGCGCTGGAGGGCGCGCTCAAGCTCAAGGAGCTGGCCTACATCCACGCCGAGGGCTTCGCCGCCGGCGAGCTCAAGCACGGCCCGATCGCGGTCATCGACGAGGGCACCCCGGTGGTGGTCATCGCGCCGTCGCCGCGCGGGCGCAGCCTGCTGCACGGCAAGGTCGTCTCGAACATCCAGGAGATCCGGGCCCGCGGCGCGCGCACCATCGTCATCGCCGAGGAGGGCGACGAGGACGTCGTCCCCTACGCCGACCACCTGATCCGGGTGCCGCGCACGCCCACGCTGCTCGCCCCCGTGGTGACCACCGTGCCGCTGCAGATCCTCGCCTGCGAGATCGCCGACACCCGCGGCTTCGACGTCGACCAGCCCCGCAACCTGGCCAAGAGCGTCACCGTCGAGTGAGCTCGTGCACGATCAGGTGAGCTGATCGTGCTGCGTCCTGGCTCGCCGTCGGCGGTGAGCCCGGACGCGTGACGGTGAGCCAGGACGGCGCGTCCGGCGGGCGCACGGCAGACTGGCCCGGTGATCGTGGGGGTCGGGATCGACGTGGTCCCCGTGACCCGTTTCGCCGAGTCGCTGGAGCGCACCCCCGGGCTGCGGGACCGGCTGTTCACCGCGGACGAGCAGACGACGCCGTCGGGGAGCCCCCGCACCGCGGAGTCGCTGGCCGCGCGGTTCGCCGCCAAGGAGGCGGTCGCCAAGGCCCTCGGCGCGCCCGGCTCGCTGCACTGGCACGACGTCGAGGTCACGGTCGGCGAGCGCGGCCGCCCGCACCTGGAGGTGCGGGGCACGGTCGCGAAGCGGGCCGCGGACCTCGGCATCGGCAGCTGGCACCTCTCGCTCAGCCACGACGGCGGCATCGCGTCGGCCGTGGTCGTCGCCGAGGGAGGCCCCGCGTGATCGGGCTGTCCACCGTCGCGGAGGTCCGCGCCGCCGAGGACGTATTGCTGGCCCGCACCCCCGAGGGCGCGCTCATGCAGCGGGCGGCGACCGGCCTGGCCACCGTCTGCCTGCGGCTGCTCGGCCGGGCGCACGGCGCGCGGGTCACCGTCCTGGCCGGCGGCGGCAACAACGGCGGCGACGCGCTGTTCGCCGGCGCGCGGCTGGCCGCCCGCGGCGCCCGGGTGACCGCCGTCCTGCTCACCCCGGACCGCGCCCACCCCGCCGGGCTGGCGGCGCTGCGCCGCGCCGGCGGGCGGGTCACCGGCCCGGACGGGCCCGACGGGCTGGACCGCGCCGACCTCGTCCTCGACGGCATCGTCGGCATCGGCGGCCGCGGCGGACTGCGGCCGGACGCCGCCCGGCTGGCCGGGCGCGCCGCCACCGGCCCGGGCATCACCGTCGCCGTCGACGTCCCGAGCGGCGTGGACGCCGACACCGGCGCGGTCGAGGGCGCCGCGTTCGCCGCCGTCCACACGGTCACCTTCGGCGCGGTGAAGCCCGGCCTCGTCGTCGGCGAGGGCCGCGGGCACGCCGGCACGGTGCACCTGGTCGACATCGGCCTGGGCCCGCACCTGGCGCCCGCGCGGGCGCACCGGCTCACCGACGGCGACGTCGCCGCGCACCTGCAGCCGCCCGGCGACGTCGACGACAAGTACTCCCGCGGCGTCGTCGGGATCGTGGCCGGCTCGGCCACCTACCCCGGCGCCGGGGTGCTGTGCACCGGAGCGGCGCTGCGCACCCGGCCGGGGCTGGTCCGCTACGCCGGCACCGCGGCCGACGGCGTGCGCGCCGCGTGGCCCGAGGCGATCGTCACCGCGGGCCGCCCCGGCGACGCCGGGCAGGTGCAGGCCTGGGTGGTCGGCCCCGGCATGGGCACCGACGACGACGCCCGCAGCGTGCTCGCCGAGGTGCTGGCCACCGACCTGCCCGTGGTGGTCGACGCCGACGCGCTGACGATGGCCGCCCGCGAGCCGGACCTCGTCCGCCGCCGGACCGCCCCCACCGTGCTCACCCCGCACGACCGCGAGTTCGAGCGCTTCGGCGTCGCGGTCGGCGCCGACCGGGTCGGCAGCGCCCGCCGGCTGGCCGCGGACCTCGGCGCCGTCGTGCTGCTCAAGGGCAGCGCCACCGTCGTCGCCGACCCCGACGGGACCGCGTTCGTCAACGGCACCGGCACCCCCGAGATGGCCACCGCCGGCACCGGCGACGTGCTGTCGGGGATCCTCGGCGCGCTGCTGGCCACCGGCAGCCCGGCGGCGGAGACCGCGGCGGCGGCCGCGCACCTGCACGGCCGCGCCGGTCAGGTCGCCGCGGAGACCGGGCCGGTGGTCGCCGGCGACCTGGTGCGGCGGCTCTCCGAGACGGTGGGCCGGGTGCGGAGCACCGGCCTGCGAGACTCGGGGGTGTGAGCGAACCCCGGGCCGAGGTGGTCGTCGACCTCGACGCGATCGCGGCGAACACCGCCGTGCTGCGCGAACGGGTCGGCCGGCCGCTCATGGCGGTGGTCAAGGCCGACGGCTACGGGCACGGACTGGTGCCCGCGGCCCGGGCGGTGCTGGCCGGCGGTGCCGACGCGCTCGGCGTCGCCGTCCTCGAGGAGGCGCTGGCGCTGCGGGCCGCGGGGGTGACCGCGCCGTTGCTGGCCTGGCTGCACACCCCCGGCACCGACTTCGCCCCGGCCCTGGAGGCCGACGTCGAGGTGTCGGTGAACGCGGAGTGGGGGCTGGCCGAGGTGGTCGCCGCCGCCCGCGCCACCGGCCGGACCGCGCGGCTGCACCTGTTCGCCGACACCGGCCTGTCCCGCGAGGGCGCCACGATGGCCGACTGGCCCGGCCTGGTCGCCGCGGCCGCCCGCGCGCAGGCCGACGGCGAGGTCGAGGTGGTCGGCCTGTGGAGCCACATGGCCTACGCCGACGCGCCGACCCACCCGACGATCGGCGCCCAGGTGCGGGTGTTCGACGAGGCCGTGGACCTCGCCCGCGGCGCCGGGCTGGACGGGCGGCGGCACCTGGCCAACTCCGCGGCCACCGTGGCGCTGCCGGACACCTGGTACGACATGGTCCGCCCCGGCATCGCCCTCTACGGGCTGGACCCGCTCGGCGGCGACCCGGCGGTGCACGGCCTGCGGCCGGCGATGACCGTGCGCGCGCGGGTGGCGCTGACCAAGCGGGTACCCGCGGGCGTCGGCGTCTCCTACGGCCACACCTACTCGCCGGTGACCGAGACCACGCTCGCGCTCGTGCCCGTGGGGTACGCCGACGGGGTGCCGCGGGCGGCGGGCAACCGGGCGCCGGTGCTCGCCGGCGGCACCCAGCGCACCATCGCCGGGCGGGTGTGCATGGACCAGTTCGTGCTCGACGTCGGTGACGCCGCCGTGGCGCCGGGCGACGAGGTGGTCCTCTGGGGTCCCGGCGACCGGGGCGAGCCCACCGCGCAGCAGTGGGCCGACGCGGTCGACACCATCCACTACGAGCTGGTCACCCGGGTCGGCGGGCGGTTCACCCGCCGGCACGTCGGGTCCGCGGGGGCGGTCTGATGGCACGCAGCAGGAGACCGGTGCGGCGCGCGGCCGCCCCGGCGCGGTCCGGTGTCGCCGGGGCGCTGGAGCGCCACCCGGCCGCCGGGATCGCCGGGGCCGTCGTCGGCCTGGCGGCGGCGAGCACCGCCGTCGGCGTGGCCGTCGCCCGGATCGCCACCCGCCGGGTGCGCGCCGAGCGGCTGAGTCCCGCCGGGGCGCTGCCCGAGGGTGCCACCGCCGCCGAGCTGCGCGAGGACGACCCGCTCGGCCCGGCCTCCCGCCGGGCCGACCGCACCGCGCTCGTCCAGGCCGACGACGGCGTGCTGCTGGCGGTGGAGGAGGTCGGCCCGCTCGACGCGCCGCTGACCGTCGTCTTCGTGCACGGCTACACGCTGTCGATGGCGTCGTGGACGTTCCAGCGGCGGTCGCTGGGCGCGCAGCTCGCCACCGCCAACGGGCACCGCCCCGCGGCCCGGCTGGTGTTCTACGACCAGCGCGGCCACGGGGGCTCCAGCCGCGGCCCGGCGGAGAACTCGACGATCGAGCAGCTCGCCGACGACCTCGCCGCCGTCATCGAGACCCGGGTGCCCGAGGGCCCGGTCGTGCTCGTCGGGCACTCCATGGGCGGCATGACCGTCATGGGCCTGGCCGACCTGCGCCCGGAGCTGTTCGGCACCAGGGTCGTCGGCGCGGCCCTGGTGTCGACGTCCAGCGGCAACCTGGCCGAGCTGGACTTCGGCCTGCCGGAGTTCCTGACCCGCGTGCGCGCCGCGGTGCTGCCGGTCGCGGCCTGGACGATGCGCCGCCGGCCGGCGTTCGCCGAGCGCACCCGCCGGCTGGCCGCCGACGTCGTCTCCGCGGCCACCTGGTCGCTGTCGTTCTCCTCCACCGACGTGGACCCGCGGCTGGGCCGCTACGTGGACGCGATGATCGGCGGCACCCCGGTCGACGTGATCGCGGAGTTCTACCCGGCGCTGGCCGGCCTCGACGAGACGGGCGCGCTCGAGCCGCTGCGCGGCGTGCCGACGCTGGTGCTCACCGGCGACGCGGACAAGATGATCCCGCGGGCGCACAGCGACACCCTCGTGGAGCTGCTCGGCGGCGAGAGCCCGATGGTCGAGTACGTCGTCGTGCCGGACGCCGGGCACCTGGTCCCGCTGGAGCGGCCCGAGGAGGTCACCCGGGCCCTGTCCGGCCTGCTGCGCCGCGTCGCCGCCGGGACGCCCGTCCGGGACTGACCCTCAGCCGCGCGCGTCGTACAGGCGGCCCATCAGCTCGTCGCGGGTGCGGTGGGCGGCCTCGCAGCCGTCGGCGAAGGTCAGCTCCCACGGCGTCCCGGCGCCGGGCACGACCGGACGGCGCGGGGGCTCCACCACCGCCGCCCGCAGCGCCGGGTCGGGCAGCTGCTGCGCGCCGTCCAGCGCCGCCCGGCGCACCGGGTCGGCGTCGCCGGCCCGCGCGTCCCGCAGCAGCCGCCGGCCCGCGGCGGTCGGGCCGAGCAGCCGGCCGAGCAGCCCCTCGTGCCGCAGCCGCCGCGCGACCTCGGCCACCCGGTCGTCGCCGAGCGCCCGCCAGCGGACGGTCTCGACCGAGCGGCGGCCCCGGGCCCCGACGGCGTCGAGCACCGCCGCCTCGACCGGGTGGCGACGTCGAGGGGAGACCACCTGCAGCTCGCCCGGGGCGACCGCGCGGACCCGGCCGGTGACCACCAGGGCCACCAGGGCGGTGTCGACCACCCGCTGGGTCCCGCCGGCGAGGCAGGCGACGTCGTACACGTCCGGCTGCGGCGTCATGGCGGCTCCTCCCGGCGCGGGGTCCCGAGCACAGGGTGAGCCTCCCGGGCCGTGGAGGGAAGCCCGGAGGCCCGGCCGCAGCGGCCCCCGTAGGGTCGGCGCGTGGCCGCCCCCCGTCCGCCCCGGTTCGACGCCGCGGCCGAGGAGGTCGCGCGCACCGCCGCGGCGGCCGCCGACTGGTCCGAGCTGGCCGCGGCCGCCACCCCCTGCGTCGCCTGCCCCGAGCTGGCCACCACCCGGCAGCACGTCGTCGTCGGGGACCCGCCGGTGCGCGGCCGCGCCCGGTTCGCGCTGGTCGGGGAGGCACCCGGCGCCAACGAGGACGAGACCGGCCGGCCCTTCGTCGGGAAGTCGGGGCAGCTGCTCGACCAGCTGCTCGCCGAGGCCGGGCTGGACCGCGCCGACGCGGCCGTGCTCAACATCGTGAAGTGCCGGCCGCCGGGCAACCGGACGCCGAGGACCCCCGAGGTGGCCCGGTGCAGCGGCTGGCTGCGCCGCCAGCTCGAGCTGCTCGACCCGCCCGTCGTCGTGGCGCTCGGGCTGTCGTCGGCCAAGTGGTTCCTCGGGCCGCGGACGGTGCTCGCCGAGGCTCGCGGCCGCCCGCACGACGTCGGCGGCCGCGCGGTCTGGGCGACCTACCACCCGTCGGCGGCGATCCGGTTCGGCCCGGCGGGGGCGCCGCGGGCCGGGCTGCTGGAGGACCTCACGTCGGTGGCGCGGAGCCTGGCCCGGTGAGGCGCGAGCACGAGCTGCCCACCCCCGAGGACACCCGGGCGCTGGGCGCGGAGCTCGCCGCCGTGGTGCGGCCGGGCGACCTCGTGGTCCTCACCGGGCCGTTGGGTGCGGGCAAGACCGCGCTCACCCAGGGCCTCGGCGCCGCGCTCGGGGTGACCGAGCCGGTCACCTCGCCCACGTTCGTCATCGCCCGCGTGCACCGCGGCGGGCGGCTGCCGCTGGTGCACGTCGACGCCTACCGGCTCGGCAGCGTGGCCGACGTCGACGACCTCGACCTCGACGCCTCCACCGAGGAGTCGGTGACCGTGGTCGAGTGGGGCGCCGGGCTGGTCGAGCGGCTGGCCGACGAGCACCTCGAGGTCCGGCTGGACCGCCGCGACGACGACGTCCGCACCGCCGTGCTCGTCCCGCACGGCCCCGGCTGGGAGGCCCGGCTCGACGGCGACCGGCCGGACTAACCTGGCGAGTCGTGCTCGTCCTCGCCCTCGACACCGCGACCCCCACCCTCGTCGCCGGGGTCGCCCGCCGCACCGCCGGGGACGTCGAGGTGCTCGCCGAGCGGGCGGTGCCCTCGGGCAACCGGCACGCCGAGCTGCTCGTCCCCGCCGTCCGCGAGGCGCTGGCCGCGGCCGGGCTGACCCTCGCCGGCGTCGACGCCGTCGTGACGGGCCTCGGCCCGGGGCCCTTCACCGGCCTGCGGGTCGGCGTCGTCACCGCCGCGGCGCTCGCCGACGCGCGCGGCGTCCCCGCCGTCGGGGTCTGCTCGCTGGACGCGGTCGGCTCCGGGCGCCGCACCGTGGTCACCGACGCCCGCCGCAAGGAGGTCTACTGGGCCGCCTACGACGACGCCGGCGCGCGGGTGGACGGTCCCGGCGTCGTCCGGCCCGAGGAGGCCGGGTTCCCCGGCCCGCTGGTCGGCGACCCGCGGTTCGCCGACCGGCTGGGCGCGCCCGTCGAGCCCGCCGAGGTCACCACCGCCGGGCTGCTGCGCGCGGCGGCGCCCCTGCTCGACGACCCGTCGTCCGCCGGGCCGCTGGTGCCGCTGTACCTCCGCCGGCCCGACGCCGTCCCGCCGACGTCGTTCAAGCCGGTGACCACCGCGTGAGCGCGCGGCTGCGGCCGATGCGGCTGGCCGACCTCGACGCGGTCCTCGCGCTGGAGGAGGAGCTCTTCGCGCCCGACACCTGGACCCGCGCGATGTACCGCGACGAGCTCGCCCGCACCGACACCCGCCACTACCTGGTCGCCGAGGACGAGGGGGCCGTGGTCGGCTACGCCGGGCTGATCGCCTACGACGACGAGGCGCACGTGGCGACCCTCGGCGTCGCGCGGGACCGGCAGGGCGAGGGGATCGGGGCGCGGCTGCTCGACGCGCTGCTCACCGAGGCCGACCGGCGCAGCCCGGTCGTGCTGCTCGAGGTGCGGGCGGACAACGAACTCGCGCAGGGCCTCTACCGGCGGCGCGGGTTCACCGAGATCGGCCGGCGGCGCGGCTACTACCAGCCGAGCAACACCGACGCGGTCGTGATGAAGAGGGAGAGGCTCCGTGGCTGACGAGCCGCTGGTCATCGGGTTCGAGACCTCCTGCGACGAGACCGGCGTCGGCGTCGTCCGCGGGCACACGCTGCTCGCCGACGCGCTCGCCACCTCGATGGCCGAGCACGAGCGCTTCGGCGGGGTGGTGCCCGAGATCGCCTCGCGGGCGCACCTGGAGGCGATGGTCCCGACCGTGCACCGCGCGCTGGCCGAGGCCGGGGTGTCCGCGGCCGACGTCGACGCCGTCGCCGTGACCGCCGGGCCCGGGCTCACCGGCGCCCTGCTGGTGGGGCTGGCCGCCGCCAAGGCGTACGCGCTCGCGCTGGACAAGCCGCTGTACGGGGTCAACCACCTGGCCGCGCACGTCGCCGTCGACGAGCTGCAGCACGGCCGCCTCGCCGAGCCGTCGCTGGCACTGCTGGTCTCCGGCGGGCACAGCTCGCTGCTGTTGGTGCCCGACCTGGCCCAGGAGGTGCAGTCGCTGGGCCGCACGATCGACGACGCCGCCGGCGAGGCCTTCGACAAGGTCGCCCGCGTGCTGGGCCTGCCCTTCCCCGGCGGCCCGCCGATCGACCGGGCCGCGCGCGAGGGCGACCCGGCGGCGATCGACTTCCCGCGCGGGCTCACCGACCCCCGCGACGCGCCCTACGACTTCAGCTTCTCCGGGCTCAAGACCGCCGTCGCGCGGTGGGTCGAGGCCCGGCGGGCGGCGGGGGAGCCGGTGCCGGTGGCCGACGTCGCGGCGTCGTTCCAGGAGGCGGTCGCCGACGTGCTGACCGCCAAGGCGGTGCGGGCCTGCCGCGAGCACGGCGTCGACCACCTGGTGCTCGGCGGGGGAGTGGCGGCCAACTCGCGGCTGCGGGCGCTGGCCGAGGAGCGCTGCGCCGCGGCCGGGATCGTGCTGCGGGTGCCCAGCCCGCGGCTGTGCACCGACAACGGCGCGATGGTCGCCGCGCTCGGCTCACGCCTGGTCGCGGCCGGCGTCGAGCCGTCGGCGCCCGAGCTGGGCGCCGACAGCTCGCTGCCGATCGACGTCGTCAGCCGCTAGGCGGCAGAAATGGCCATTTCTGCCGCGGTCAGCTGACGGCGCGGGCCGCGTCGCGCAGCCGGGCGCGGTCGACGCCGAGGTCGGCCAGCGCGCGGACGACGGTGCCGCGCTCGAGGTCGCACACCGCGGCGACGACGTGCGCGCCGCGCAGCGGGGAGCGCGCCGCCTTCGCCGCCGCGACCGCCGCCCGGAAGACCTGCTGGGCCTGCGGGGTCGAGCGCATCGGGCCGGTGGCGGGCCCGCGCAGCGCCGGCTCCCCGGTCCCGGTGCCCACCCCGACCGACGCGAGCGCGGCCGCGTGCGCCGCCTCGACGGCCGCGCGCAGGCGGTCGGCGTCGGTCCCGACCCGGGCGAGCGCGGCGGCGGCCGTGCCGTCGGGGAGCGCGGTGGCCGCGAGCAGGAGGTGCTCGGGGCTGGGCGTCGCCTCCCCGCCGCCGCGTGCCTCGGCCTCGGCGCCGGTGAGCAGCGCCCTCACCGTCCGCAGGTCCCGCACCGCGGTGACGATCCCCATCAGCTCTCTCCTCCTGGTCGGTGCCCGCGCCGCGCGCGGACCTCGGGGGCGAACCTCTTGTGGGCGGCCTGCGCGCTGATGCCGAGCGCCTCGCCGACCTGGGCCCACGTCCAGCCCCGGCCGACCGCCTCGACCACCGCCTCCACCTCCAGCCGGCTCGCCAGCCGGCGCAGGGCGACGACGGCGGCCAGGGCCGCCTCGGGGTCCTCGGGCCCGGGCACGGAGACCGGTTCGACCGCCACGCCATCAACCTAGGTTGATGCGGCGTCGTTCGTCAACCCGGGTTGATGACGTCGCACACGAGGGCCGTGGGAGCGCCCGCCACCCGGGTGACGACGACGGTCGCGCTGCCGGCGCCCGGGCCGCGCAGCTGCCGGGCGAGGGTCTCCGGCTCGATCGCCGACCCACGCTTCTTCACCACCACCCGGCCGACGCCGCGTGCCCGCAGCAGCGCGCGCAGCCGCTTGAGGGAGAACGGCAGCACCTCGTCGACCCGGTACGAGGTGACCCAGAGGGAGCCGGCCGGGGCGTCGGAGGTCAGGTAGGCGATCGTCGGGTCGACCAGCCTGGCGCCGAGCTCCGCGGCCGCCAGGGACACCAGCCCCGAGCGGATCACGGCCGGGTCGGGCTCGTGCAGCCACCCGCGGACCGGGCCGGCGTCGGCGGGACCCGGGTCGGCGTCCGCGGTCAGCTCGTGGACGGCGCCGTCGCGGACGACGGCCGCCCGCCGCCACACCTCCGACACCCCGCGGCCCCACAGCAGCGCCTCCACGACGGACCCGCGGACCGAGACCCACTCGGCCTCGACGCCGTCGGGCACCCGGTCGTGGTCGAGGCCGGGCGCCACCTTGACCACCGAGCGCGGCACCCGGTCGAGCAGCGCGGCCACCGTCGACCAGGGCGGCGACCAGCGGTCGGGGTCCAGCTGCCGCCGCCCGCCGGCCCGCCGGGCGGGGTCGAGGACGGCGGCCCCGCACCCGGCCACCTCCCCGCCGCGGGCGGCGTCCACCAGCTCGACGACGTCGCCGGCGACCACCCACACGTCGTCGTCCACCCCGAGCGCGGCGGTGTTGGCGGCGGTCAGCTCCCGCGCCACAGGGTCGCGGTCGACGGCGAGCACCCGCGCGCCGGCCCGCGCCAGCGCGACCGTGTCGGTCCCGGCCGCGCAGCCGAGGTCGGCGGCGGAGTCGGTGCCGTCGGCGAGCAGCCGGGCGGCGCGGCGGGCGGCCAGCTCGGGACGGCCGGCCTGCTCGAGGGTGTCGGCGGTGAGGAACAGCCGGTCGGCGTCGGCGCCGAACACCGGGCGGGCCCGCGCGCGCAGCCGGGCCAGCTCCCAGGCCGGGCCGGCCAGCTCCGGGCCGACCTCGGCGCGCAGCCGGGCCACGCCGGCGAGCACGTCGGCGCCCTCGGCCAGCAGCGCCGCCGCCCGCGCGGTCGCCGCGGCCCCCTCCGGAGTGCGCAGGAGGGCGACCGGGCCGGCGTCGTCGGGCACGGCGTCCAGCCTCCCGCAGGGCGGCGTCGCCCGACCCGGCGACCCGGTTGAGGGGCTGGCACTCTCATGGGTAGAGTGCCAATCGACACGGGCAGGCGCCTGACCCCCGCGACGGCAGGCCCGGCCCCCGTGCCACAGCATGAGAGACCACCCGCCGTCCGATCCCGAAGGGGGCGTCACCTCGTGACGACCGCTACCAAGGTCAACATCAAGCCGCTCGAGGACCGCGTCGTCGTCCAGGCCAACGAGGCCGAGACCACCACCGCCTCCGGCCTGGTCATCCCGGACACCGCCAAGGAGAAGCCGCAGGAGGGCACGGTCATCGCCGTGGGCCCCGGCCGCATCGACGACAACGGCAACCGCGTGCCGCTCGACGTCAACGTCGGCGACGTCGTCATCTACTCGAAGTACGGCGGCACCGAGGTCAAGTACGCCGGCGAGGAGTACCTGGTGCTCTCCGCCCGCGACCTGCTCGCCGTCGTGGAGAAGTAGAAGGACCCCCTGCCCCCGGCTCGCCCGCTCGCCGCGGGCACCTGCAGGGGCCGCACGACAGCTCGACGCGACCGCCCCGGCGACCCGAACTGACCGGGTCCCGGGGCGGTCGCCGTCTCACCCCGTAGCAACCCTGATCGGAAGGGCCCCATGGCCAAGATCATCAAGTTCAACGAGGACGCCCGCCGCGCGCTCGAGCGCGGCGTGGACAAGCTCGCCGACGCCGTCAAGGTGACCCTCGGCCCGCGCGGGCGCAACGTCGTCCTCGACAAGAAGTTCGGCGCCCCGACCATCACCAACGACGGCGTCACCATCGCCCGCGAGGTCGAGCTCGAGGACCCGTACGAGAACCTCGGCGCCCAGTTGGCCAAGAACGTCGCCACCAAGACCAACGACGTCGCCGGTGACGGCACCACCACCGCGACCGTGCTGGCGCAGGCCCTGGTCAAGGAGGGCATGCGCAACGTCGCCGCCGGCGCCAACCCGATGGGCCTCGGCCGCGGCATGCGCGCCGCCGTCGACGCCGTGTCGGCCGCCCTCGACGAGGTCGCCACCCCGGTCGAGGAGCAGGACGCCATCGCCGGCGTCGCGACCATCTCGGCGCAGGACGCCGAGGTCGGCCGCCTGATCGGCGAGGCGATGGAGAAGGTCGGCAAGGACGGCGTCATCACCGTCGAGGAGAGCAACACCCTCTCCACCGACCTCGACGTCACCGAGGGCGTGCAGTTCGACAAGGGCTACCTCTCGCCCTACTTCGTCACCGACCAGGAGGCGATGGAGGCCGTCCTCGACGACGTCCTCGTCCTGCTGGTCCAGGGCAAGGTCGGCGCGCTGGCCGACCTGCTGCCGCTGCTGGAGGAGGTCCTCGGCAACGGCGCCCGCCCGCTGCTGATCGTCGCCGAGGACGTCGAGGGCGAGGCACTGTCCACCCTCGTCGTCAACTCCATCCGCAAGACGATCAAGGTCGTCGCGGTCAAGTCGCCCTACTTCGGCGACCGCCGCAAGGCGTTCATGACCGACCTCGCCGTCGTCACCGGCGGCCAGGTGGTCAGCGAGGACGTCGGCCTCAAGCTCGACCAGGTCGGCCTCGAGGTGCTCGGCACCGCCCGCCGCGTCACCGTCACCAAGGACACGACGACGATCGTCGACGGCGGCGGCACGGCCGGCGCGATCTCCGACCGGGTCGCCCAGATCCGCCGGGAGATCGAGGCCACCGACTCCGACTGGGACCGCGAGAAGCTGCAGGAGCGGCTGGCCAAGCTGGCCGGCGGCATCGGCGTCATCCGGGTCGGCGCGGCCACCGAGGTGGAGCTCAAGGAGCGCAAGCACCGCATCGAGGACGCCATCGCCGCCACCAAGGCCGCGGTCGAGGAGGGCGTCGTCCCCGGTGGTGGCTCGGCGCTCGTGCACGCCGCCGCCGCGATCGACGCGCTGGACCTCTCCGGCGACGAGCTGACCGGCGCCCGCGCCGTGCGGCGCGCGCTGGAGGCCCCGCTGGCCCGCATCGCCGACAACGCCGGCTTCGAGGGCCGCGTCGTCGTCAGCAAGGTCCGCGACCTCGGCGTGGGCCAGGGCTTCAACGCCGCCACCGGCGAGTACGGCGACCTGGCCGCCCAGGGCGTCATCGACCCGGTCAAGGTCACCAAGGCCGCGCTGGGCAACGCCGCGTCGATCGCCGCGATGGTGCTCACCACCGACTCCGCCGTCGTCGAGGCGCCGGAGGAGGACGAGCACGCGGGGGCCGGGCACCACACCCACGGCCACTCGCACGGCCACGGCCACGGCCACAGCCACTGAACGGCGCCGCCGCGCACGATCAGCTGAGCTGATCGTGCTGCGTCCTGGCCCCCCGCCGACGGTGAGCCAGGACGCGCGGCGGTGAGCCAGGACGGCCACCGCACGACGAGAGGGCCGGTCCAGCAGACGCTGGACCGGCCCTCTCGCTGTCCGCCCCCTGGACGCGCGGCGGGCCGGCGCGGCACCGTCGTCCCCGCGACCGACCGGTGGAGGAGGACCCGATGCTCCCGGACGCCCTGCACGACCCCTCGCCGGAGGGACCCGACGACCTGGGGCTCTTCGGGCGGCTGGCGGGCGCCTGGCGGCTGCACTGGCGGGGCCTCGAGCCGGACGGCACCTGGTCGACGGCGGTCGGCGAGCTGCACGTCGGGCGCGTGCTCGGCGGCCGCGCGGTGCAGGACGTGTGGATCGTCCCCGGCCGGGGTGAGCCCGGTGCCGGCGTCCCGCCGCGGGCGTTCCACGGGACGACGGTCCGCTTCCCCGACCCGCACGCGCCGGGCACCTGGCGCTCCACCTGGATGGAGCCCGTCAACGGGCGCGTCCGGCGCTTCGTGGGCCGGCCCACGGAGGACGGCGGGGTGGTCCTGCTCAGCGACGACGAGGACCCGTGGCTGCGCTGGCGGTTCACCGACGTCCGCCCGGACTCCTTCACCTGGTCGGCGGAGACGTCGCACGACCGGGGGAGCACCTGGGTGCACGACGAGCTGATGGCCGCCGAGCGCACGGGCTGAGCGCAGACGACGAGAGGGCCGGTCCAGCGGGTGCTGGACCGGCCCTCTCGTTCGCGAGTGCCGGGTGCGGCCCCCTCTCGGGTCCCGCCGCGAGCCTGCGAGTCGTGGGGAGGAGGGAGGTTCTTCCTCTAGACCCCCGCGGCGACGGCGGCGGGCTCCGCGGCGATCAGCCGGGCCCGCTCCTCCTCGCTCATGCCGCCCCAGACGCCGTAGGGCTCACGGACGCTCAGGGCGTGCTTCAGACAGGCCTCGACGACAGGGCACTTCGCGCACACGGCCTTGGCCGCGGCCTGGCGACGGGCCCGCGCGGGGCCGCGCTCGCCGTCGGGGTGGAAGAACAGCGCGGTGCTCTCACCACGGCAGGCGCCGTGCAGCTGCCAGTCCCACACCTCGGCAACGGGCGTCGGGAGACGGCGGATGTCGGCCATGTCGGTCCTCCTCGGCTCGGTGCGAGCCGGAGGGGGCGGTCCGGTCGCACGGGAGCCGGTGCCCGAGGGGTCCCGTGGTCAAACACAGGGGGATCGGACATTTTCCCGGTCCGCGTCTCCCCCCGCAGGGTGATCACGGGTGTTGCGCCTCGTCACCGCCGGTCATGGTCGTTCCAGGCCGTAGCCGTTCCGGGTCGTGGGGACCCGGGTGCCCTCCACGGCCGGGGGAGACGAGGAGAACCACGTGATCGACGACAGGATGCGCGGTCCGGGCCACGGGGCCACGACCGTGTGGGTGTACGACGAGCGCCGCCGTGTCCGCGACGACGTCGCCGCCCGCCTGGTGGCCCTGCCCTTCGTGGGCCGGGTCGAGGTCGTCGGGGACGCCGCCGCCCTCGTCCAGCGCCTGGCCACCCGCCAGCCCGACGTGCTGCTGGTCGGCACCCAGCGCGCGGTGGACACCGGCCTCACCGTCGCCACCCAGGTCATCCGCACCCACCCCACCGTCCCGGTGCTCGTGCTCGGCGCGCCCGACGACGCCGAGACGGTGCGCGCCGCGGTCGCCGTCGGGGCCCGCGGCTACCTCCGCTGGGACGCCAGCGCCCTGGAGATGGGCCTCGGCCTGTCCCGCGTGGGCCTGCGCGCCGACGGCCGGCCGCCGCAGCCGGCGCCCGCCCCGGTGCCGCTGAACTCCGTCGGCGCCCCGGTGCCCGCCTGGGCGACGCCGCTCAACGGCGCCGGCCCGCGCGTGGTCAGCACCCCCGTCCGCGAGGCCGCGCCCGCGGTCACGCTGTCGATGCGCGAGATGCAGGTGCTCACCGGGATGAGCCAGGGCAAGAGCAACGCCCAGATCGGCCGGGAGCTCTACCTGTCCGAGGACACCATCAAGACCCACGCCCGCCGGCTGTTCCGCAAGCTCGGCGCGAAGGACCGCGCCGAGGCCGTGGCCACCGGCTTCCGCCGCGGCATGATGTCCTGACCCGACGAACACGCGCCGAGGGCCCCCTCCGATCGTCGGAGGGGGCCCTCGGTGCGTTCCCGTTCAGTCGTCGCGGGCGTGGCGGCCGGTGCGGCCGGAGCCGGGCTCCTCGCGCTCGGCCATCGCGGCCACCCCGTCGGCGTAGCCGCTGGCGTAGTCCCAGCTGACGTAGTCGTCGGGGTCGGGGTCGAACGGCGGCTCGTGCCGGCCGGTCTGCCCCTCCTCGAGCAGCTGGCGCAGGTTGGCCTGCATCAGCGCCCAGTCGACGTGGTGCTCCTCGTCGCAGTCCGGGCAGTCGACGACGATGCCCTTGATCCCCGTCGGCTCGAGCAGGGTGCGGAACACCTCGAGCTCGGCCAGGTCGTCGAGGACGCCGGCCCGTTCCTCCATCGACAGCGGTGGCGGGTCCGACGGCGAGTCGAAGTCGGGCCCCGGGGCGTCGTCGAAGGGACTCACGGGTGCCTCCTCCCTCGTGCTGGCGGCGCGGGCGTCCCGGCCCGGACGCGCGGGCTCGCCCGTCCGGGGACCCACGGTAGCCGCCCGCGCCGACGCTTCCCATGCCGCGCACCCGGCGGCGTCCCGGGCGCCGCGGCGCCCGGCCTACGATCGGAGGGGTTCCCGCGCGCCCGGCCGGGGGCCGAGCCGACGGAGAGGGTGGCGGCACCATGCAGCCCGACGACCACGCACCTGACGGGCACCGCCCCGAGCTGCCGGCGAAGTTCGCCCCGCTCGGCCTGACCTACGACGACGTCCTGCTCATCCCCGGTGAGTCCGACGTCGTCCCCGCCGAGGTCGACACCAGCAGCCGGCTCACCCGGGGCATCCGGCTGGCCGTGCCGCTGGTCTCCAGCGCCATGGACACCGTCACCGAGGCCCGCATGGCGATCGCGATGGCGCGGGTCGGCGGCGTCGGCGTGCTGCACCGCAACCTCGCCGCCGAGGAGCAGGCCGGGCAGGTCGACCTGGTCAAGCGCTCCGAGGCCGGCATGGTCACCAACCCGGTCACCTGCTCGCCGGACAACACCCTCGCCGAGGTCGACGCCCTGTCGGCCCGCTACCGCATCTCCGGCGCGCCCGTCGTCGACGACGAGGGCGTGCTCGTCGGCATCGTCACCAACCGCGACATGCGCTTCGAGACCGACCAGAACCGGCTCGTCCGCGACGTCATGACCAAGATGCCGCTGGTCACCGCCCCGGTCGGCGTCGACCCCGACACCGCGCTGCGGCTGCTGTCCCAGCACAAGATCGAGAAGCTGCCGATCGTCGACGGGTCTGGCCGGCTGCGCGGCCTGATCACCGTCAAGGACTTCGTCAAGCGCGACCAGTACCCGAACGCCACCAAGGACGCCGACGGCCGGCTCGTCGTCGCCGCGGCGGTGGGCGTGGGCGAGGACGCCTACGAGCGGGTCGGCCTGCTGGTCGACGCCGGGGTCGACGTGGTCGTCGTCGACACCGCGCACGGCCACCAGCGCGCCGTCCTCGACATGGTCGCCCGGGTCCGGAAGGACTTCGGCGGCGACGGCGGCGTGCAGGTGGTCGGCGGGAACGTCGCCACCCGCGGCGGCGCCCAGGCGCTGGTCGACGCCGGCGCGGACGCGGTCAAGGTCGGCGTCGGCCCGGGCTCGATCTGCACCACCCGCGTGGTCGCCGGCGTCGGCGTCCCGCAGATCACCGCCATCTACGAGGCGAGCCTGGCCTGCAAGCCGGCCGGCGTCCCGGTCATCGCCGACGGCGGCCTGCAGTACTCCGGCGACATCGCCAAGGCGCTGGTCGCCGGCGCCGACACCGTCATGATCGGCGGGCTGTTCGCCGGGGTCGAGGAGGCCCCGGGCGAGCTGGTCTTCATGAACGGCAAGCAGTTCAAGACCTACCGCGGCATGGGGTCGCTGGGCGCCATGCAGAAGCGCGGCAACCAGTCCTACAGCCGCGACCGCTACTTCGCCGACGACGTCCTCTCCGACGACAAGCTCGTCCCCGAGGGCATCGAGGGCCAGGTGCCCTACCGCGGCCTGCTGGCGACCGTGGCCCACCAGCTCGTCGGCGGCCTGCGCGCGTCCATGGGCTACGCCGGCGCGGGCACCGTCGCCGACCTGCAGGACCGCGGGCAGCTCACCCGCATCACCTCGGCCGGTCTCGTGGAGAGCCACCCCCACGACATCCAGATGACCGTCGAGGCGCCGAACTACCGGGGGCGGTGACGATGCCCGCCCGCGACACCGTCGAGATCGGCCTCAACCGCTTCGCCCGCCGCGGCTACGACCTGGACGAGGTCTCGATCGTCCCGTCCCGCCGCACCCGCGACGTCGACGACGTCTCCACGGCCTGGCAGATCGACGCCTTCCGGTTCGACATCCCGCTGGTCACCAGCCCCAGCGACGCGGTCGTCAGCCCGGCGACGGCGATCGCCGTCGGCCGGGCCGGCGGCCTCGGGGTGCTCAACGCCGAGGGCCTGTGGACCCGCTACGACGACCCGCTGCCGGTCTACCGGCAGCTGCGCGACGCCGCCGCCGAGGCGCCCCCGCCGGTGTCGCTCCTGCAGCAGGTCTACGCCGAGCCGGTCAAGCCGGACCTGATCACCGCCCGGATCAAGGAGATGCGCGACGCCGGGGTGACGACGGCGGTGCGCGTCTCGCCCCAGCACACCGAGCAGCTCGCGCCCGCGGTGCTCGCCGCCGGGGTCGACCTGCTGGTCATCCAGGGCACGATCGTCTCCGCCGAGCACGTGACCACCCAGGGCGCGGCGCTCAACCTCAAGTCGTTCATCGCCGACCTCGACGTCCCGGTGATCGTCGGCGGCGCGGCGAACTACACGACGGCGCTGCACCTCATGCGCACCGGCGCGGCCGGGGTGATCGTCGGCGTCGGCGCGGACAGCTTCTCCACCGGCGACGCCGTGATGGGCATCCGGGTGCCGCTGGCCAGCGCGATCGCCGACGCCGCGGCCGCCCGCCGCGACTACCTCGACGAGACCGGCGGCCGGTACGTGCACGTCATCGCCAACGGCCGGATCGAGACCAGCGGCGCGATCGCGCGGGCGCTGGCCTGCGGCGCCGACGCCGTCCAGGTCGGCGAGCCGCTGCGCGCGGCGCGGGAGGCCCCCGGTGGCGGGGTCTGGTGGGACTCGGTGGCCGCCCACCCGCGGCTGCCCCGCGGCGGCACCTCGGCGCCGGTCCCGGCGGCCGGCTCGCTGGAGCAGCTGCTGCTCGGGCCGGCCGAGACCGCCGACGGTCGCACCAACCTGTTCGGCGCGCTGCGCCGCACGATGGCCAAGACCGGCTACCGCGACCTCAAGGAGTTCCAGCGCGTGGACCTGGTGATCGGCGGTCGACCCGACTGATGGACTTCCCCACCGTCCTGGTCGTCGACTTCGGCGCGCAGTACGCCCAGCTCATCGCCCGGCGCATCCGCGAGGCCGGCGTCTACTCCGAGATCGTCCCGTCCTCGGTGCCCGCGGAGGAGGTCCTGGCGCGGAAGCCGGCGGCGATCGTGCTCTCCGGCGGTCCCTCCAGCGTCTACGCCGACGGCGCGCCGCAGGTCGACCCGGCGCTGTTCGAGGGCGGCGTGCCCGCCTTCGGCATCTGCTACGGCTTCCAGGCGATGGCCCAGACGCTCGGCGGCACCGTCGCGCACACCGGCGACCGCGAGTACGGCGGCACCCCGCTGACGGTCACCACGCAGGGCCGGCTGTTCGGCGACCTGCCGGTGGAGCAGTCGGTGTGGATGAGCCACGGCGACGCCGTCAGCGTCCCGCCGCCCGGGTTCACCGTCACCGCCACCTCCACCGGCGCGCCGGTGGCGGCGTTCGAGGACGTCGACCGGCGGCTGGCCGGGGTGCAGTTCCACCCCGAGGTGCGGCACACCGCGCACGGTCAGACGGTGCTCGAGCACTTCCTGTTCGACATCGCCGGCCTCGAGCCCACCTGGACGATGAGCAACGTCGTCGACGAGCAGGTCGAGCGGATCCGGGAGCAGATCGGCGACCGGCGGGCGCTGTGCGCGCTGTCGGGCGGCGTCGACTCCGCGGTGGCCGCCGCGCTCGTCCAGCGGGCCATCGGGGACCGGCTCACCTGCGTGTACGTCGACCACGGGCTCATGCGGCAGGGCGAGACCGAGCAGATCGAGCGCGACTTCGCCGAGGTCACCGGCGCCGACCTGCGGGTGGTCGACGCGAGCGGGCAGTTCCTGTCCGCCCTGGCCGGGGTCGGCGACCCGGAGGAGAAGCGGAAGACCATCGGCCGCGAGTTCATCCGGGTGTTCGAGCAGGCGGCCACCGACGTCGTCGCCGACGCGCAGGCGCACGGCGAGACCGTCGACTTCCTCGTGCAGGGCACGCTCTACCCCGACGTCGTCGAGTCCGGCGGCGGGACCGGCACGGCCAACATCAAGAGCCACCACAACGTCGGCGGGCTGCCCGAGGACCTGCAGTTCACCCTCGTCGAGCCGCTGCGCACGCTGTTCAAGGACGAGGTGCGCGAGGTGGGCCGGCAGCTCGGCCTGCCCGACCGGCTCGTGCAGCGCCAGCCGTTCCCCGGGCCGGGGCTGGGCATCCGCATCGTCGGCGAGGTCACCCGCGAGCGGCTCGACGTGCTGCGGCGCGCCGACGCGATCGCCCGCGAGGAGCTCAGCGCCGCGAAGCTGGACTCCGAGATCTGGCAGTGCCCGGTCGTGCTGCTGGCCGACGTCCGCTCGGTCGGCGTCCAGGGCGACGGGCGCACCTACGGCCACCCGGTGGTGCTGCGCCCGGTGTCCAGCGAGGACGCCATGACCGCCGACTGGACCCGGCTGCCCTACGACGTGCTCGCCCGGATCTCCACGCGCATCACCAACGAGGTGCCCGAGGTCAACCGCGTCGTCCTCGACGTGACGAGCAAGCCGCCGGGCACGATCGAGTGGGAGTGAGCCTCACCTGACGGCGTGGGCGTCGGGCGGGGGTGTGCCGTAGACGGCGGGGTCCCGCTCCGGGGCGGGCTCGGTGGTCAGGGCGGCGGCCTCGATGCGGTCCCAGCGGAACCAGCGGGGCGCGTCCCGCTCCCGGCACCAGCCGATGAGGTACCAGCGGTCGCCGGTGCGGGCCAGCAGGTGTGGCTCCACCCGCCGCCGGGACGCCGTCCCCGAACGGTCCCGGTAGGTGATCGCGACGACGCGGCGCCGGGCCAGCGCCTCCTCCAGCACCGGCGCCGGGTCCGGGCGCCGGCCGGAGGGCGCCCGCACCCACACCCGCCCCCCGAGCCGCTCCACCTCCGCCCGGGCCTGCGGTCCCAGGACGTCGAGCACCTTCTCCAGCGCCGCGCGGCCGTCGGCGGCGAACGGCGCGTCCGCCGCGCCGGCCAGGGCGACGGCGACCGCCACCGCCTGCGCCGGCGTCAGGTTCACCGGCGGCAGCGTGGCCGCGGCGTCGAGGACGTAGCCGCCGCCGGGACCGGAGCTCGCCCAGATCGGGACGCCGGCCTGCTGCAGGGCGCCGACGTCCCGCTTGACCGTGCGGGTGGACACCTCCAGCCACGCCGCCAGCCGCTGCGCCGTCCGCCCGCGCGGCCCGGCGCGACGCAGCTCCTCGGTGAGCGCGTGCAACCGGTGGGTGCGGTTCACGGCGCGGATCCTCGCAGGAGTCGGTGACAGGACGGTGTCACCGAGGACCCGCCACCGTGGGTCCATGACGACCATCGCGCTCTTCCACTCCGTCCTCGGCGTCCGGCCCGGGGTCACCGACGCCGCGGACCGGCTGCGGGCGGCCGGCCACGAGGTCCGCGTCGTCGACCAGTACGGCGGGCGGGTCTTCGACGACTACGCCGAGGCCGGCGCGTACGTCGAGACGGTCGGCTTCCCGGCACTCATGGCCGGCGCGGTCGACGCCGTCCGGGACCTGCCCGACGGGTTCGTCGCCGCCGGCTTCTCCAACGGCGCGGGGATGGCCGAGCACGTGGCCACGCAGCGCCGGTGCAGCGGCGTCCTGCTGGTCTCCGGGGCGCTGCCGGTGGCGGTCCTCGGGGTGCCGGGCTGGCCGGCCGGGCTGCCCGCGCAGCTGCACCGGACCACGGACGACCCCAAGCGCTCCGCGGAGTGGGACGAGGCGTTCGCCGCCGACGTCGCCGCGGCCGGCGCGACCCTCGAGGTCTTCCGCTATCCCGGGCACGGGCACCTGTTCACCGACCCGTCCCTCCCGGCGGAGTACGACCCGGAGGCCACCGGGTCGTTCTGGGCGCGGGCACTGGCCTTCGTCGACCGGGTCGCCGGCTGACCCGGCGCTGACACGGCGAGGGCCCGGGGAGCTCCTCGCTCCCCGGGCCCTCGGAACGGCCGCCCCCGTGCCGTCAGCCGCGCCTGCGGCGCGCCCTCCGCAGCTCGCTCACCATCAGCGCGACGCCCACGCCGACCAACAGCAGCCACAGCAGCCCGCCGTCGGCGAGGAAGCCCAGCGGCACGGTCACCCCGGCGAGGAAGACCAGCGCCAGGACGACGAACGCGACGCCCGGGACCAGCGCGACCAGGTCCACCCGCCGCTCCGGCGCGGGGGCCTCGACCGGGAGGGCGCTGGTGTGCTGCCAGTCGGCGGCCAGCGCGCGCTCCTGCCAGCCGGTGGGAGTGGTGGGGAACTCGCTGTAGTCAGGCACGGGACACCTCCAGGTCGCCGACCCCGTGGTCGATGGTCAGGACGAACTCGGGCCGGCTGTCGCCGCCCGGTGCGCGGAAGTAGCCGTCCTCGCCGTCCTGGTCGAACAGCTCGGCGTTGCCGATGCCGTTCTCGACGTCGACGCGCACGTCGGCGTCCTCGGGGACGGTGACGTCGAGGTCGCCGACGCCGTGGTCGATGCGCACCTCGACCGGCTCGTCGATGTCGTCGACGTCGATCCGGGAGAGGTCGACGTCCATGTCGCCGGCGCCCAGCCGGTAGACGGGGCGCACGTCCTCGACGGTCGCCGGGCGGTAGTCGCGGTCACCCACGCCGCCGCCGGGCCCGAAGCGGTCGTCGGCGTCCCAGGTGGGGACGGACGAGGTGAACAGCAGCGCCAGGGTGAGCACCGAGCCCAGCGCGATCAGCCCGCCGCGCGGCGTGCGGCCGCGGGTCAGCGCCGAGACGACCAGCCCCAGGCCGACGACGAGCAGCGCGCCGGCGAGGAACCCGCGGGGGCCGAGGTCGAGGTCGGTGTAGCGGGTCACCAGGACCATCAGGCCGACGACGATGAGCAGCCCCGCGATCGTCATCCCGGCGACGGGGGAGCGGGGCGCCGGCGGCTCGGCGGGCGCGCCGTCGACGGCCCGGCGCGGGCCGCGCGGCATGAGCAGCCAGAGCAGCGCGTAGACGAGGACGCCGGTGCCGCCGGCGAGGGTCAGGGCGACGAAGCCGACCCGCCACAGCAGCGCGTCGACGCCGCTGTACTCGGCGAGGCCGCCCGCGACGCCGCCGAGCACCTTGTCGGTGCGACTGCGCCGGAGCGTGGGGCGTGGGGCGGGCGGGGGGTCGAAGGGTGGGGCGGGAGGAGGGGAGGCGGCGGTCATGGCACAGAGCGTGCCGAGCGGGCGCCCGCCGCGGCATCGGGGAAGGCCCCCATCCGACCCTGGTCCTGCCCGTCCGGGGGTCTCCCGGTACCGGGGGAGGGGCGCGCGGTGCGACGATCGGTGCCGTGACGAGGACGGCGCCCAGCACGGGCGGGCTGCCGGCCGGCGCCCCGCCGGCCGGCCCCGTCGACGTGCCCACCGAGACCCCCCAGCCCCCGGAGACCCTGCCGGCCCCCGCGGGCGCCACCGCCGTGGCGACCCGCCCGGCCGGGACCCGGCCGCCGCTGGTCCGCCCGAGGCAGGGTCGGATGCTCGCCGGCGTCGCGGCGGGGACGGCGGCGCACCTGCGCACCGACCCGCTGGTCGTCCGCGCGGCGTTCGTCGCGCTGGCGGTGACCGGCATCGGCGTCATCGCCTACGCGCTGCTGTGGTTCTTCGTGCCGCTGGGCGAGATCGCCCCCGACCCGGCGGCCCGGCCCAGCCGCCGGCAGACCGTCGGTCTGGTCTTCTTCGGCCTCGGCGCGCTGGTGCTGGTCACCAACCTCGCGACCTGGGGGAACAACGACCTCATCGCCCCGCTGCTGCTGGTCGGCGGCGGGCTCGCCGTCATCTGGCGGCAGCTGGACACCGACCGGACGCTGACCCGGCCCGGCGTCCGCTGGGTGCTCGCCGGCGGCGCGGCGCTCGCCGCGATCGGCCTGGTCCTGCTGCTCGCGACGACGGGGCAGCTCGCCGCGGCGCGCAACGGCTTCGTCGCCACCCTGGTCATCATGGTCGGCGTCGTGCTGGCCACCGCGCCGTTCTGGCGGCGGCTGCTGGACTCCCGCGAGACCGAGCGCACCGCCCGCATCCGCTCGGAGGAGCGGGCCGCCGTCGCCGCGCACCTGCACGACTCGGTGCTGCAGACCCTCGCGCTGATCCAGCGGAACTCCGGTGACCAGCAGGCGGTCGCCCGGCTGGCCCGCAGCCAGGAGCGCGAGCTGCGCAGCTGGCTGTACGAGCCGGCGTCGTCCGTCGGCGGCGGCACCTGGGCCGCGCTGGTCACGGAGATGGTCGCCGAGGTGGAGGGCGACCACGCGCTCACCGTGGACCCGGTGGTCGTCGGGGACGCCCCGGTCGACGACGCGCTCGCGGCGCTGGGCGCGGCCACCCGCGAGGCACTGCTCAACGCCGCCAAGCACGCCGGCGTGACCTCCGCCGACCTCTACACCGAGGTGGGCGCCCAGTCGGTGTCGGTGTTCGTCCGCGACCGCGGCGCCGGGTTCGACCCGTCCGCCGTCCCGGCCGACCGCCGCGGGCTGCGCGACTCGGTGTCCGGCCGGCTCACCCGCCTGGGCGGGACGGCGACGGTGCGCTCGGCGCCGGGCGAGGGCACCGAGGTCGAGCTCGTGCTGCCCCGCGAGGCCGCCGCGTGAGCGTCCCCCGCGTCTTCGTCGTCGACGACCACGCCATGGTCCGCGCCGGCGTCCGCGCCGAGCTCGGCGGCGCCGTCACCGTGGTCGGCGAGGCGGCCGACGTCGACTCCGCCGTCGCCGGCATCCGGGCCACCGTCCCCGACGTCGTGCTCCTCGACGTGCACATGCCCGGCGGCGGGGGCCGCACCGTGCTCGAGACGCTGCGCGCCGAGCTGCCCGACGTGCGCTGGCTGGCACTGTCGGTGTCCGACGCCGCCGAGGACGTCATCGCGGTCATCCGCGCCGGCGCCCGCGGCTACGTCACCAAGACCATCTCCGGGCCGGACCTCGTGTCGGCGGTGCAGCGGGTGGCCGAGGGCGACGTCGTGTTCAGCCCCCGGCTGGCCGGCTTCGTGCTCGACGCCTTCGCCGCGAGCGCGCCGTCGGCGGCACCCGCCGAGGACCCGGCGACCGACCCCGGCCTGGACCTGCTCAGCGCCCGCGAGCGCGAGGTCATGCAGCTGCTGGCGCGCGGCTACACCTACCGGGAGATCGGCTCGCGGCTGTTCATCTCGGTGAAGACGGTGGAGTCCCACGCGTCCAACGTGCTGCGCAAGCTGCAGCTGTCCAACCGCAACGAGCTCACCCGCTGGGCGGCGACCAACCGCCTGCTCTGACCCCGGTCAGCCGCCGGTGACGCGGAAGACGGGGTGCCGGGGGGCGATCCGCGCCAGGTCCTCGTCCGGGGCGGACGCCGTCACCGGGACGTGCGCGCGGGCGCCCGGGGCGAGCTCCAGGTAGCGGCGCAGCACCGGGACGCGGTCGCCGGGAGGGACCTCCTCGAGCCGGACGGGGGAGCGGCGGCGGCGGCGCAGCACCGCCCGTCCCCCGGCGGCCCGGACGTTGCGCACCCAGTTCGCGTCCTCGCCGAGCATCGACACCAGGTAGCGCTCGCCGTCGAGGTCGGCCACGACCACCGGGAAGGCGATCGTCCGCCCGCTGCGCCGTCCCGCGACCTCCAGGGTCACCAGCCGGGACGGGCCGAGGCCGGCGCCGGCCAGGGCCGCCCACGCCCGGTTGAGGGTGCGGGCCAGCCGGTGGGGCCGGTGCCCGCGGTACATCCAGCGGTCGAGGCGGTGCGTCGCGGTCATCGTCCCCTCCGTCCGGAGCCGTCCCGACCACGGTGGCCGGGGACGGCTCCCGACCGCAGGAGGCGGAGGTCCCGCCGGGAGGCGGCCGGAGGTCAGGCCGTGTGGACGACGTGGAAGGCCTCGGCCAGCCGGCCGTCGGGCAGACCGAAGCGGCGGGCGGTCTGCGCCATCCAGCCCGTGACGAAGGACTCCAGGTCGTGGATGTGGCTGACCTGCGTCACGTGGCTCTTCAGCGCGGCGAACTTGAGCTCGACGACGTCGGTCACGTCGACGGCGTGGTCGGCCCGCGGGCTGGCGCCCAGCCACACCTCCTCCACCGTCCACGCCTCGAGGCCCTCGTCGGCCAGCAGCTCGGGGAAGGCGAACGGGTTGCGGGCGTCGGGGTAGACCGCCCGCAGCGTCGACTCGCCCACGGTCATGTGGTCGGGGTGGCTGGCGCCGACCCGCTCGTACCAGCGCTCGGGGGAGCTGGTGAGCACCCGCTGCGGGCGCACCTGCCGGATCACCCGGCTGATGTCCCGGCGCAGGTCGAGGGTCAGCTCCAGCCGGCCGTCGGGGTAGCCGAGGAAGCGCACGTCGGTGACGCCGACGGCGGCGGCCGCGGCGCGCTGCTCCTCCCGCCGCAGCGGGCCCATCCGGTCGCGCGGGGTCTCGTCGAAGCCGCCCGCGTCGCCGTCGGTGACGATGCAGTAGACGACCTCGGTGCCGGCCGCCGTCCAGGTCGCCACGGTGCCCGCGCTGCCGAAGTCGACGTCGTCGGGGTGGGCGAGCACGCACAGGACGCGCTCGACGTGCTCGGCGGGCTTCCGGGGCGGGACGGCGGTCACCGCGCGAGCCTATGCAGGGGGCGCGCCCACCCGCAGACCCGCCAGCTTGTCCGGGTTGAGCACCACGAGGACCTGCTGGACCAGGCCGTCGGTGACGACCAGCGACACCGCGACGAGGGGCTCCCCGTCGGTCCACGCCGCCACCCCGGGCCGGCCGTTGACCTCGGTCAGCACCATCCGCAGTCCCGGCTGCGACACCCCTCCGGGGATGACGGCGGCGAGGAAGCGGGCCACCTTGTCCGCGCCGGTGATCGGCCGCAGCGCCGCCTTGGCCCGGCCGCCGGCGTCGGTCAGCAGCACCGCGTCGGGGGCCAGCGCGGCCAGGAGCGCGTCGACGTCGCCGCCGGCGCACGCGGCGAGGAACCGCTCGGTGACCTCGCGGTGGGTCGCCCGGTCGGCGTCGAACCGCGGGCGGCGCGCGGCCACGTGCTCCCGCGCGCGGTGCCCGATCTGCCGGACCGCCGCCTCCGAGCGGCCGAGGACGGCGGCCACCTCCGCGGCCGGCAGCCCGAACACCTCGCGCAGGACGAACACCGCCCGCTCGGCGGGGGACAGGCTCTCCAGGACGACGAGCAGCGCCAGCGACACCTCCTCCCCGAGCACCGCCTCGTCGGCCGGGTCCGCGGCCGCGTCGGTGAGCAGCGGCTCGGGCAGCCACGGGCCGACGTAGGCCTCCCGGCGCGCGCGGGCGGAGTCCAGCCGGTCCAGCGCCAGCCGGGTGGTGACCCGGACCAGGTAGGCGCGCGGGTCGGCGACGTCGCCGCGGTCGGCGGCCGACCAGCGCAGCCAGGCGTCCTGGACGACGTCCTCGGCGTCGGCGACGCTGCCCAGCATCTGGTAGGCGACGGTGAACAGCAGCCGCCGGTGGGCGTCGAACGCCGGCAGCGGGCCGGTCACGCGGGGGCCGGGAGCTCGCAGCGGTCCCGGAAGCCCTGGCTGGTCAGGCCCAGGGCGCTGTTGGCCCGCGCCCGGCTGTTCTCCACGGCGACCATCATCGTGAGCTCGACCAGGGCGGCGTCGTCGAGGTCGCGCCGCAGGGCGGCGACCATCTCGTCGGTGACGCCCATCGGCGTGGTGCTCATCGCCTCGGCGTACTCGACGACGCGCCGCTCGAGGTCGGTGAGCGCGTCGCTGTCCCGCCAGGCGGGGACGGCGCGCAGCTTGGCCGGGTCCACGCCCTCGTGCGCGGTCCCGATCCACCAGCCGAAGTCGACGCACCACGAGCAGCCGACCGTCACCGCCGCCGACATGACGGCGAGCGGCTTGAGCGTGGGGTCGAGCCGGTCCCACCTCGCGAGGGACTGCTCGTGGCGGAGCTCGGTGAACAGCAACCGCGGGTGGTGGGCCATCGCGGCAGCGGGGTCGAGCGTCGCGCCGTAGGTGCGGCGCGAGTACCGGTCGACGACGCGGGTGAGCAGCGTGCGCGGCGGGTCGAGCGGGATGCGGGCGGTGCGGGTCTCGGTCACGGCGGCGTCCTCTCCGGTGGGGTGCCCATGGAGACGACGCAGCCGCCCGGAACGTGACAGGGCGGCCCCCTCGCAGGGGTCCGCCGCGCGAGGGGGTCCTCCGTCTACAGGTGGCCGCGGCCCTGGCGCAGCAGCAGCATCCCGAGCGCGGCGCCGTCGGGACCGAGCGCGGTGCGGAAGCGGTCGATCACCTGCTGCTCCCGGGACAGCGAGAGCCGGGTGCCGCCGGTGGAGCGGCGCAGCTCGCCGATCTGCTGCGAGACGGCGAGCCGGCGCTGCACCAGGGCGATCAGCTCGGCGTCGCAGGCGTCGATCTCGCCGCGCAGCTCGGCGATGCGGGTGTCGGCGTCGGTGGGCGGCAGGGTGGCGGTCATCGGGTTCCTCCGGGGCGGGAAGGGGCCGTCGGACCCCGGGGAACGAGAAACGCCCCGGGCTCCTCGGGCCCGGGGCGTTCGTTGCGGCGGCTGCTCAGCCGGCGGCGACGGACACCGGAACCCGGTGCCCGTAGTAAAAGCTGACGGTGGCGAGCAGCACGTCGCCGAGTGTGCCACAGCACGCCCGGCGGCCACGAGGGGCGGTCCGGCGCGGGCGGGTCCGTCGCCGGTCCGAACTACAGTGGTGTGGCTATGAGCAGCGTGCAGCAGGCCCTCCCCGGAACCGCCGCGCTCCAGCGTTCCGCTCCCGGCTCGGCCGGCCGGGAACTGGACCGCATGCTGGCCGGACTCAACGGTCCCCAGCGTCAGGCCGTCGTCCACGAGGGCGGCCCGCTGCTCATCGTGGCCGGTGCCGGGTCGGGCAAGACCCGGGTGCTCACCCACCGCGTCGCCTACCTGCTCGGCGCCCGCGGGGTGCAGCCGGGCGAGGTCCTCGCGATCACGTTCACCAACAAGGCCGCCGGCGAGATGAAGGAGCGCGTCGCGCAGCTGGTCGGGCCGCGCGCCCGGGCGATGTGGGTGTCCACGTTCCACTCGATGTGCGTGCGGATCCTGCGCGCCGAGTCGGCCAAGCTCGGCCTGAAGTCGTCGTTCACGATCTACGACCAGGGCGACTCGGTCCGGCTGATGACGATGGTCGCCCGCGACCTCGACCTCGACGCCAAGCGCTACCCCGGCCGCAGCCTCGCCGCGCAGGTGTCGAACCTGAAGAACGAGCTGGTCGACGAGGAGGCGTTCAGCCCCCAGACGGCGCCGGAGAAGGTGCTCAAGGAGGCCTACACGCTCTACCAGCGGCGGCTGCGCGAGGCGCACGCCATGGACTTCGACGACCTGATCATGACGACGGTCAACCTGCTGCAGGCCTTCCCCGACGTCGCCGAGCACTACCGGCGCCGGTTCCGGCACGTGCTGGTCGACGAGTACCAGGACACCAACCACGCGCAGTACGTGCTGGTCCGCGAGCTGGTCGGCACGGGCGAGGGGCCGGTGCCGCCGGCCGAGCTGTGCGTCGTCGGCGACGCCGACCAGTCGATCTACGCCTTCCGCGGCGCCACGATCCGCAACATCGACGAGTTCGAGCGCGACTACCCCGACGCGACGACGATCCTGCTCGAGCAGAACTACCGCTCCACGCAGCGGATCCTCAAGGCGGCCAACACCGTCATCGCGAAGAACACCGGCCGCCGTCCCAAGAACCTGTGGACCGACGCCGGCGACGGCGAGCTGATCGAGGGCTACGTCGCCGAGAACGAGCACGACGAGGCCGCCTGGGTCGCCGAGCAGATCGACGCGCTGGTCGACGCCGGCACGGTCCGGCCGGCGGACATCGCCGTCTTCTACCGGACCAACAACGCCTCCCGCGTGTTCGAGGAGGTGTTCATCCGCGTCGGCATGCCCTACAAGGTCGTCGGCGGGGTGCGCTTCTACGAGCGCAAGGAGGTCCGCGACGCGCTGGCCTACCTGCGGGTGGTCGCCAACCCGGCCGACGTCGTCAGCCTCCGCCGGGTGATCAACACGCCCAAGCGCGGCATCGGGGACAAGGCCGAGTCCTGCATCGAGCAGTTCGCCGACCGCGAGCGGATCGCCTTCCCGTCGGCGCTGCGCCGCTGCCCGGAGATCACCACGCTGGCGCCGCGGTCGCTCAAGGCGATCCAGGAGTTCGTCGCGCTGCTCGAGGAGTTCGAGCAGCTGGTCGAGACCGGCTCGGGCCCGGCCGCGCTGCTGGAGAGCATCCTCGACCGCACCGGCTACCTCGCCGAGCTCGAGGCCAGCACCGACCCGCAGGACGAGGGCCGCGTCGACAACCTCAACGAGCTCATCTCGGTGGCCGCCGAGTTCGAGGCGGCCAACCCCGGCGGCACCGTCACCGACTTCCTCGAGCAGGTCTCGCTGGTGGCCGACGCCGACCAGATCCCGGTCTCCGGCGACGAGGCCGGCGTCGTCACGCTGATGACGCTGCACACCGCCAAGGGCCTGGAGTTCCCGGTCGTGTTCCTCACCGGCCTCGAGGACGGCGTGTTCCCGCACCTGCGGGCGCTCGGCGACCCGCGGGAGCTGGAGGAGGAGCGGCGGCTGGCCTACGTCGGCATCACCCGCGCCCGGCAGCGGCTGTTCCTCTCCCGCGCCACGGTGCGCACCAGCTGGGGGCAGCCGGCCTACAACCCGCCGTCGCGGTTCCTCGACGAGCTCCCCTCGGACACCGTGCACTGGGCGCGCACCGACCCGACGCCGGCGCCGAGCACCGGCTCGTCGGCGCAGCAGCGGGTGGCGGCGACCGGGCTGTCGACGGGCGGGCTGCGCGGCGGCCGCGGCAACCGGCCGGTGATCTCGGTCGAGGTCGGCGACCGGGTCAGCCACGACGCGTTCGGCCTGGGCACGGTGGTCGAGGTCAACGGCGCCGGCGACAAGGCGCAGGCCACGGTCGACTTCGGCTCCGGCGGCACCAAGCGCCTCGTCCTGCGCTACGCCCCTCTCGTCAAGCTCTGAGCAGGCGTTCCGCCGCGCTCCTGCGGTGTTGCACCCGCTCCTGCGGGTGCAACACCGCAGGAGCACGGGGGACACCGCAGAGGGTCGACGCCAGGCTCAGAGGACGACGCCGTGGTCGGCGAGCCACTCCTCGGGGTCGATCGGCCGGCCGGTCATGCCGCCGCGGTGGATCTCGTAGTGCAGGTGCGGGCCGGTGGACTGGCCCTCGTTGCCGATCCTGGCGATCTCGTCGCCGGCGTGCACGATGTCGCCGGCCGAGACGTCGTAGTAGCGCATGTGCCCGTAGATGTGCACGTTGCCGTCGGCGTCCTGGATGTAGACGGCGTTGCCGTACCCGGAGGCCCGGCCGGCGCGGAGCACGACCCCGTCGGTGACCGAGTGGATCGGCGTGCCGAGGGAGTTGGCCAGGTCGATGCCCCAGTGCATGGAGCCCCAGCGCTGGCAGAAGCAGGTGGTCATCCGGCCGGTCGTCGGTGCGACGGTCCGCGGCTCGCGGGCGGCGCGGGAGGCGGCCAGCTCGGACAGCCGGACGGCGGCCTCGGCCTGGGTGATGCCCTGCCGGACGCCGGCGTCCTCCATGTCCCCGGTCAGGCCGATGTCGGCGGCGCCGAGGCCGTAGTCGGCGGCGCTCACCGAGGCGGCCGGGGCCGGGGTGCCGCCGGTGAGGGCGGGGACGGCGGCGACGAGCGCACCGGCGACGAGCGCGCCCAGCCACAGCGGGCCGCGGCGGCCGGGCGGGCGGCGGACCGTGCGCCGAGCGGCGGGCCCGGTGTCCGCGGGCTCGGTGTCGGCCGCCTCGGAGGCGGCCTCGGCGGCGGCCTCGGCGGCGGCGTCCTCGACCTCGGCGTCCTCGGCCGGAGCGGCGACGGGGGCGACCACCCGGGCGGGGAGGACGGTGCTCGGCACCGCGGGCCGCGGGACCGGCGGCACGGCCGGGGTCCCCAGCGGGCCGGACGAGATGCGGCCGGTCGCGTCGGGCCCGGTCGCCCGGCGGCCGGTCGCCGCGGGCTCGAGGAGCGAGGTCACGGGGCACCCTTCGTCCACGCTCCCGGGACCCGCTGCGGGGGCAGTCCGTCGGGGGAGCGACGGCGGTGGAGGCGCCTGCGAGACGCCCGCCGGTGGGTACCGGCGCCGTGATCGGACCGTAACGTTCCGTCAGGGCCGACCGTGGGACGCGACGCTGCGTGTCGCCATGTCCACCCGGGGGCTCAGGCGGCGGCGGCGAGCGGCGCCGGGGCGGCCGGGCGCAGCCCGGCCAGCGTCGCGGCCACCTCGTCGACGACGCCGCGGTGGAACGGCAGCGACATGTGCCCCACGCCGCGGACGAGGACGTTGCGCGCCCGCAGGTCCGGGTGGTCGCACCGGCCGGCCACGGTGGGGACGACGATCTGGTCGAGGTTGCTGTAGACGGCGGTCATCGGCGTCGACCAGTCCGGCGCCGGCTCGGCGAGCTCCTGGAGCACCGGCGACCCGGGCCGCAGCTGGCGCACCATCGGCGTCGGCAGCAGGTGGGCCAGCACCGAGCCGCCGTGCGGCGTGCCGAGGGTCACCAGCGACTCCACCCGCCGGCCCCCGCCCTGGCGCTGCACGTAGTGCCGGGCGATGAGGCCGCCGAGGCTGTGTCCCACCAGGTGCACCCGGTCGTGGCCGGTGCGGGCGCAGATCCGCTCGACGTGCTCCCCCAGGTCGCGCGCGCCCTCGGCGACGTCGCCCAGCAGCGGGCTGTAGTTCCAGGTGCAGACCTGCGTGAACCCGCGCCGCCGCAGGCGGCGGCGCATGACGGTGAAGATCGACCGGTTGTCGATGAGCCCGTGCACCAGCAGCACCGGGACGCGCGCGGCGAGCGGGTCGGCGGCGAACAGCGCGCGGACGGCGGCCGGCTGGACGCCCGGGCGGCGGCGCGGGTCCAGCAGCAGGGCCTCCGTCCGCGCGCCGAGCGGGTAGAGCAGCGCGTGCGCCCCGACCCAGGCCAGTTCGGTGAGCCCGCCGGCGACGGTGGTGGGGGAGACCAGCGCCCGCAGGGCGTCCCGTGGCGTACCCGGGGAGGGCTCTCCGGTGTGCCACTCTGGACGGCACCCGGGGTCGCCGGTCGCGCGCATGGACGTCCTTCCCGTTCGACTGCCGCCGGCGGTGTCCAGGGACCCGGGCCCGTCAGCGGCGGAGCACCGCAGTGGTGCTCGGTTCACGCGACGGTAATGCCCTGGTGTGGTGACCGTCACACAGGCGATGCGGAGATCTCGACGAGATCGAGACCGGAACGCGACACATCTCGACGAAGGGGGACCCGTGGCCGGCCGTGAGAGTGCTGCCCGCGACGACCGGACCCGGGACGGCGTGCGGCGGCCCGGAACCGCGGGGGCCGCCCGCCGCACCGGGTCCGCGGCCGCGGGGGCGCGGCGCACCGGCGCCCGGCCCGCCGCGGACCGGCGCCCGGCCCGCCCGCCGGCCGCCCCTCCTGTCCCGGACGACGGGCTGGTCGTCGGCCACCGGCCCGGCAGCGCCCGCGTCGCGGGTGTCCTGCTGGTGCTCGCCGGCCTGGCCGGGGTGGCCGCGCTGTTCCCCGTCTACCTCGTCGTCGGCGGCCGGGAGCTGTCGCTGGCCGGCGGGCTCGGCGGCGTGCTGGTCGGCCTGGTCGTCCCGCTGACCGCCGTCGCCGTGGGCGCGGGGCTCGCCGCCGGCCGGGTGCCGCGCTTCGGGCTGGCCTACAGCGGCGTCGGCGGCGTGCTGGCGCTGGGCTCCCTGCTCATCGAGGTCTACCGCGGCAGCTCCTCCACCGTCCGTCCCGGCGTCGAGGTGCTGGCCGGGGAGCGGGTGCTCACCAGTTCCGTGCAGACCGGGGCCGGCTGGTGGCTGGAGGTCGCCGGGCTCGCGCTGGCCGTCCTGGCCGGCGGGTGCGCCGCGGCGGCGTGGAGCCGCACGGTCATGGAGGACCGCGGCGCGCTGGACCCCGCACGCGGCGCGCTGGCCGGCGCGGCGGTGCTGCTCGGTGTCCTCACCGTGCTGTGCCTGGCGCTGCCGGCCGCCGACGTCCCCGACCGGCTGGTCGCCGACCCGTCCACCGGCCTGGAGGTCGTCGTCGAGCAGCAGGGCCCGCAGGCGCTGCTCGAGCGGCCCGGGCTGGCACTGCTCGGCGGGCTGCTGCTGGCCGGCGCCGTCCTGCTCGCCTCGGTGCTGGCGCCCTCGCTGCGGCCGCGGCTGGCCGCCGTCGGCGGCTTCCTCGCCGTCACGGTGACCGTGCTCGCCGCCGGGCTCGGCGGGCTGCGCGACGCCGTCGCCTCCGACGAGCTGGAGTGGACCGTCCCCGGCGCCGGGCTGCTCGCCGCCGGGCTGGGCTACGCGCTGCTCACCGTGCTCGCCTGGCGGCTGCGCCGCACGACCGCCCGGTGACCGCGGGCGAGCGGCTGCGCGTCGTCGTCGCCGGGCCCCAGGGGCGGGACGACCCGCGCGCGGTCGCCCTCGCCTGCGCGCTGCGCGACACCGGCGCCGAGGTCGTGCTGACCGGCGAGGTGGCCTCGGCCGGGCGGCTGGCCGCCACGGTCGTGCAGGAGGACGCCGACGCCGTCGGCGTGGCCGGGGCGCCGCCGGGGCTGCTCGGCGAGCTGCTCGACCGGCTGTCCGCCACCGGCGCCGACGACGTCATCGCCTTCGTCCTCGGGGACGGCGACGGGGACGGGGGAGGCGACCTGCCCGCCGGCGTGCGCCGCTTCCCCGACGGCACCCCGCCCGACGACGTCGTGGCCGCGTTGCGGCGGCTCTCCGGGGGTCTGTGACCCCGCGCACGGGGCCCGGTGCCGGTGCGGCGGCCGGGACGGGCGAGGTTTACGGTGCCTGTTCGTGGATCTCTTCGAGTACCAGGCGCGTGACCTGCTGGCCTCGCACGGCGTGCCCGTGCTGCCCGGCGGCGTGGCCGAGACACCCGACCAGGCCGAGGCGATCGCCCGCGAGATCGGGCAGACCGTCGTCGTCAAGGCGCAGGTCAAGACCGGCGGCCGCGGCAAGGCCGGCGGCGTCAAGCTGGCGAACGACGCCGACGAGGCCCGGGCGCGGGCCCAGGACATCCTCGGGCTGGACATCAAGGGCCACATCACCCACCGCGTGATGGTCGCCCAGGCCAGCGACATCGCCGAGGAGTACTACTTCTCCTACCTGCTCGACCGCGCCAACCGCACCTTCCTGGCCATGGCCAGCGTCGAGGGCGGCATGGAGATCGAGCAGCTCGCCGTCGAGCGGCCCGAGGCCCTCGCCCGCGTCCCCGTCGACGCCACGACCGGCGTCGACGCGCAGAAGGCCGCCGAGATCGTCGACGCCGCCGGGTTCGCCCCCGAGGTGCGCGACCAGGTGATCGCCATCGCCGTCCAGCTGTGGGAGACCTTCGCCCAGGAGGACGCCACCCTGGTCGAGGTCAACCCGCTGGCCAAGGCGCCCGACGGCACCGTCCTCGCGCTCGACGCGAAGGTCACCCTCGACGAGAACGCCTCCTTCCGGCACCCCCAGCACGCCGAGCTCGAGGACGCCGCCTCGGCCGACCCGCTGGAGGCCGCGGCCAAGGAGAAGGACCTCAACTACGTCAAGCTCGACGGCGAGGTCGGGATCATCGGCAACGGCGCCGGGCTCGTCATGAGCACCCTCGACGTCGTCGCCTACGCGGGCGAGGAGTTCGGCGGGGTCAAGCCGGCCAACTTCCTCGACATCGGCGGCGGCGCCTCGGCCGAGGTGATGGCCAACGGGCTGCACATCATCCTGTCCGACCCGGCCGTGAAGAGCGTCTTCGTCAACGTCTTCGGCGGCATCACCGCCTGCGACGCGGTCGCCAACGGCATCGTGCACGCGCTGGGCATCCTCGGCGACGAGGCCACCAAGCCGCTGGTCGTCCGGCTCGACGGCAACAACGTCGAGGAGGGCCGGCGCATCCTCGCCGAGGCGAACCACCCGCTGGTGACCCTGGTGGACACGATGGACGGCGCCGCGCGCCGGGCCGCCGAGCTCGCCGCCGCCTGAGGAAGGACCCCTTCCCTCCCCACCCCTCGCAGGCTCGGGGCGGGCCCCTGGAAAGGGGCCGTTCCATCACCTCCAGACAGGACCTGAAGAGATGTCGATCTTCCTCAACGAGAACAGCAAGGTCATCGTCCAGGGCATGACCGGCTCGGAGGGGCGCAAGCACACCCAGCGCATGCTCGCCTCCGGCACCGCGATCGTCGGCGGCGTGAACCCGAAGAAGGCCGGCGAGCGCGTCGACTTCGAGGGCGCCAGCGTGCCGGTGTTCGGCAGCGTGTCCGAGGCCATGAAGGAGACCGGCGCCGACGTCAGCGTCATCTTCGTGCCGCCGGCCGGCGCCAAGGGCGCGGTCATCGAGGCCGTCGACGCCCAGATCGGGCTCGCCGTCGTCATCACCGAGGGCATCCCGGTGCACGACTCGACCTACTTCTGGGCCCACGCCCAGGGCGGCGCCACCCGGATCATCGGCCCGAACTGCCCCGGCCTGATCAGCCCCGGGCGCTCCAACGCCGGCATCATCCCGGCCAACATCACCAAGCAGGGCAAGATCGGGCTGGTCAGCAAGTCCGGCACGCTGACCTACCAGATGATGTACGAGCTCCGGGACATCGGCTTCTCCACCTGCGTCGGCATCGGCGGCGACCCGGTCATCGGCACCACGCACATCGACTGCCTGCAGGCCTTCCAGGACGACCCGGAGACCGAGGCCATCGTCATGATCGGTGAGATCGGTGGCGACGCCGAGGAGCGTGCGGCCGACTTCGTCAAGGCGAACGTGACCAAGCCGGTCGTCGGCTACGTCGCCGGGTTCACCGCGCCCGAGGGCAAGACGATGGGGCACGCCGGTGCCATCGTGTCCGGCTCGGCCGGCACCGCGCAGGCCAAGAAGGAGGCCCTCGAGGCCGCCGGGGTCAAGGTCGGCAAGACGCCGTCGGAGACCGCCCGCCTCATGCGGGAGATCGTCGGCGCCTGAGCGCCACCTGCGTGAACTGCCCCGGCCCCTCCCCAGGAGCCGGGGCAGTTCCGCTTCCCGGGGACGGGTCGCGAGGCGGTCACGATCTCGCCCCTGGTGGTGAGGGGCGAGCGTGGCGAGGTTGCAGCCCGTCGACGGCGGGGGAGAGCATCCGCGACGCCGTACCGATGTGACGAGGGAGAGTCGAACGATGACGTCCAGTCAGCCGCCTCAGCAGCCCGGGATGCCCGGGCAGCCGGGACCGGGCGGCCAGCCGGGGTACGGCCAGCCGGGGTACGGGCAGCAGCCGCCCGCCTACGGAGCTCCCCAGGGGCAGCCGTCCTACGGCCAGCAGGCCCCGTACGGGCAGCAGCCGCCCTACGGCCAGCAGCCCTACGGCGCGCCGCAGCCCTACGGGCAGCCGTACGGCCAGCAGCCGCCGCCCGGCGCCCCCTCGCCGTACGGCCAGGCCCCGCGCCCGACCGGTCCGGGCTTCGACCTCAAGCGCCTGAAGATGGCCGACTACGTCGTCGCCGCCGGCGCGCTGGTCTACCTGGTCCTCGCGCTGCTGCCGTGGGCGACCTTCTCCAGCAGTGACGACTTCGGCTTCGACGTCCCCGGCTTCGACGTCCCGGAGATCAGCTACAGCTTCTCCGGCTTCGAGGTCAGCGGCCTGGTGACCTCCAGCTTCGTGCTGCTGCTCCTGGCCGCCGTGTGGGCGCTGCTGCCGGCGGTCGTGCCGCTGGACCTGGGCTTCCCGCGCAGCTGGATCACCGTGGGCCTGGCCGGGCTGGCCGCGCTGCTCACCCTGATCGCCTGGATCCAGACCTTCGACGCCGGCTTCTCGGTCTTCGCGCTGCTCGGCTTCCTGGTCACCGTCGCGGTCGTCGTCTTCGCGTTCCTGCGGCTGCTGCCGGAGATGCGCACCAGGCCGGCGCTGCCCGGCGCCTTCGCCGGCGCCGCGCAGTGGGCCAACCAGCAGGCGCCGGACTTCGGCGTCGGCCAGGGCGGCACCCCGGGCGCGCCTGCGGCCCCCGGCCCGTACGGCGCCCCGGGCCCGTACGGCCAGCCCGCTCCCTACGGCGGCCGGCCGGCGCAGCCGTGGGCCCAGCCGGGGCAGCCCGGGCAGCCGGGTCACGGCCAGCCGTACACCCCGTCGCCGGCCACCGACCCCGGTCAGCCGTCCTCCGGGCAGCACGGCGGCTCCTCCGCCTCGGGCCACGGCCAGTCCTGACCCGACCGCGCCCCGTCAGGGGCGCACCGTCCCGGGGGGGGGGGGGGGGGGGGGCGCCCCGGCGGGGGGGGGGGGGGGGGGGGGGGGGGGGGGGGGGGGGGGGGGGGGGGGGGGGGGGGGGGGGGGGGGGGGGGGGGGGGGGGCGCGGGGCGGGCGGGCGGGCGCGGGCC
>NZ_JBJGZI010000023.1:0-84087 GCF_054050455.1 Geodermatophilus sp. SYSU D00684
GGCGCGGGCTGGTGGGGGCGGCCGCGGCCCCCCGCCCCCCCCCCGCCCGGCCCCGCGCCCCCCCCCCCCCCCGCCCGCGGCGGCGGCCCCCCACGGCCCCCGGCCGCCGTCAGCGCAGGGGCGTGTCCGCGGCGGTGCGCACCGGGACGCCGGCGCCGGCCAGCGCGGCCTTGACGTCGCCGATCCGCAGCGTGCCGAAGTGGAAGACGCTGGCCGCCAGCACCGCGTCGGCGCCGGCCTCGACCGCGGGCGGGAAGTGCTCGACCGCGCCGGCGCCGCCGCTGGCGATCACCGGCACGCTCACCTCGCGGCGGACCGCGCGGATCAGCTCGGTGTCGAACCCGGCGCGGGTGCCGTCGGCGTCCATCGAGTTGAGCAGCACCTCCCCCACCCCGAGCTCCGCGGCCTGCACCACCCACTCGACGGCGTCCCGGCCGGTGCCGCGGCGCCCGCCGTGCGTGGTGATCTCGAAGCCGGAGTCGGTGGCCGCGCCGTCGCGCACCCGGCGGGCGTCGAGGGACAGCACGAGCACCTGGTTGCCGAAGCGGTCGGCGATCTCGCTGATCAGCTCGGGCCGGGCGACCGCGGCGGTGTTCACCGCGACCTTGTCCGCGCCCGCGCGCAGCAGCCGGTCGACGTCGTCGGGGCTGCGCACGCCGCCGCCGACGGTGAGCGGGATGAACACGCTCTCGGCGGTGCGCCGGACCACGTCGTAGGTGGTCTCCCGGTCGCCGGAGCTGGCGGTGATGTCCAGGAAGGTGAGCTCGTCGGCGCCCTCGGCGTCGTAGACCCGGGCCATCTCCACCGGGTCGCCGGCGTCGCGCAGGTCGACGAAGTTCACGCCCTTGACCACCCGGCCGGCGTCGACGTCGAGGCACGGGATGACCCGCACGGCGAGGCTCACGACGCCTCCTCGCTGGCGCTCGTCGGCGGCGTTCGCCCGGCTGCTCTGCTCATGCGTGAGCTCGCGAGCTCGCTCACGTCCCCGCCCCCCGGACCGCGTCGGCCTCCACCTCGACCAGCATGTCGGGGTGCAGCAGCGAGGCCACCCCGATCATCGCGGTGGCCGGCCGGACCGCGCCGAACACCTCGCCGTGGGCGCGCCCGACCTCCTCCCAGCGGGAGGTGTCGGTGACGTACATGCGGGTGCGGACGACGTCGGCGGCGGTCAGGCCGGCCGACTCCAGCGCGGCGACCAGCACGCCGAACGCGACCCGGGCCTGCGCGCCCGCGTCGCCGGGGTGGACGACCGCGCCGTCGACGGTGGCGGTGCAGCCGCTCACCCAGGCGGAGTCGCCGTGCACGACGACCCGGCTGTAGCCGACGACGTCCTCCCAGGGCCCGCCGGAGCCGATCCGCCGCGCGGTCACGACGACGCCTCGCGGGTGACCGCCAGCGCCTCGGACAGCGTGAACGCGCCGGCGTAGAGCGCCTTGCCGACGATCGCGCCCTCGACGCCGACCGCGGTCAGCCCGGCCAGTGCGCGGATGTCGTCGAGCGAGCTGACCCCGCCGGAGGCGACCACCGGCCGCGGGGTGGCGGCGCAGACCTCGCGCAGCAGGTCGAGGTTGGGGCCGCGCAGCGTGCCGTCCTTGGTGATGTCGGTGACCACGTAGCGGGCGCAGCCCTCGGCGTCGAGGCGGGCGAGGGTCTCGTAGAGCTCGCCGCCCTCGCGGGTCCAGCCGCGGGCGGCCAGCCGGGTGCCGCGGACGTCGAGGCCGACGGCGATCCGGTCGCCGTGCTCGGCGATCGCGCGGGCGCACCACTCGGGCGACTCCAGGGCCGCGGTGCCCAGGTTGACCCGGCGGCAGCCGGTGGCGAGTGCCGCGGCCAGCGACTCGTCGTCGCGGATGCCGCCGGACAGCTCCACGTCGACGTCGAGCTCGCCGACCACCCGGGCCAGCAGCTCGCGGTTGCTGCCCCGGCCGAAGGCGGCGTCGAGGTCGACCAGGTGCACCCACTCGGCGCCGTCGCGCTGCCACTGCAGGGCGGCGTCGAGGGGGTCGCCGTAGGAGGTCTCGCTGCCGGCCTCCCCCTGCACGAGACGGACGGCCTGGCCGTCGGCGACGTCGACGGCGGGGAGCAGCTGGAGGGTCGGCACGCTCCCAGCCTAGGGACCGGCCCGCTGTGGCCTGGCTCGCCCACGGCAGGCTGCGGGGGTGGAGTTCGCCGACGTCGTCCGCAGGCGCCGCATGGTGCGCGACTACGACCCCGACCGGCCGGTGCCGCCGGAGGTGCGCGAGCGGCTGCTCGCGCACGCCATCCGGGCGCCGTCGGCCGGGTTCACCCAGGGCTGGGCGTTCCTGGTGCTCGAGTCGGCGGAGGACCGGGACCTGTTCTGGTCGGTGACCGCCTCCGGTGCCGTCCCCCACCCGCCCGGCCCCGACGCGTGGCTGACCCGGATGCGGCGGGCGCCGCTGCTGGTGGTCCCGCTGTCGTCGAAGGACGCCTACCTCGACCGGTACGCCGAGCCGGACAAGGGCTGGACCGACCGCGACGAGGCCCGCTGGCCGGTGCCGTACTGGGACGTCGACGCCGGGATGGCGGCGCTGATGGTGCTGCTGACCGCCGTCGACGAGGGGCTGGGCGCCTGCCTGTTCGGCGTCCCGGCCGAGCGGGTGGACGCCTTCCGGGACGCGTTCGGGATCCCCGGCAGCCACCGGCCGGTCGGCGTCGTGTCGGTCGGCTACCCGGGCGCGGACGACCGGCGCTCGCCGTCGCTGAGGCGGGGCCGGCGGGGCGTGGAGGAGGTCGTCCACCGCGGCCGCTGGGGCACGGCTGGTTGACTGCCCGCCCGTGACCTCCTCGCGCGCCGTCCTCGTCACCGGTGGCTCCCGCGGCATCGGCCGCGCGATCGCCCGCGCCTTCGCCGGGCGCGGCGACCGGGTGGCCGTCCACTGGGGCAGCTCGAAGGAGCGCGCCGAGGCCGTGCTCGCCGAGCTGCCCGGGTCCGGCCACGCGCTGGTGCAGGCCGACATGACCGACGCCGAGGCCGTGGGCGCGATGGTCGACGCCGCCGCAGAGGCGCTGGGCGGGCTGGACGTGCTGGTCAACAACGCCGGCGTCTTCGTGGCCTCCCCGCCGCTGACCGCCTCCTTCGAGGAGTGGCAGGAGGTGTGGGAGCGGACGCTCGCGGTCAACCTGCTCGGCGCCGCCCACGCCACCTTCCGCGCCGTGCCGCACCTGCGGGCCGCCGGCGGCGGCGCGGTGGTCAACGTGTCCAGCCGCGGCGCCTTCCGCGGGGAGCCGCAGAACCCGGCCTACGGCGCGTCGAAGGCCGGGATGAACGCCTTCGCGCAGTCGATGGCGCTGGCGCTGGCGCCCCTGGGCATCTCGGTCACCGCCGTGGCGCCGGGCTTCGTGCAGACCGAGATGGCGCGCGAGGTGCTCGACGGCCCCGGCGGGGACGCCGTCCGCGCGCAGTCGCCGTTCGGCCGGGTCGCCCGCCCGGAGGAGGTGGCCTCGGCGGTGCTGTGGCTGGCCTCGCCCGAGGCGCGGTTCAGCACCGGCACGATCGTCGACGTCAACGGCGCGTCCTACCTGCGCAGCTGAGCCGGGTCAGCCGCCGTGGGCGGCGGCCCAGTGCGGGCTGGTGATGAGCCCGAGCAGGTTGCCGAACGGGTCGGCGACCACCGCGGTCGACCAGCCCTCGCCGCGCACGGTGGGCGGGGAGACGACGGTGGCGCCGGCGTCCTCGAGGCGCCGCAGCGCGGCGGGCAGGTCGTCGACGTGCCAGTGGACGACGACGCCGGCCGGCCGCCCGGCCGCCCAGGTGGCGTAGCGGGCGTCCATGACGCCGAGCTCGTCCTCGTCGTCGCCGATGCGGAACTCGACGTAGGCCGGCGGCCCCTCGACCGGCCGGGTGAAGTAGGGCTCGGTGCCGAGCACGCCGGCGTACCAGCGGACGGCGGCGGGGACGTCGTCGGCGAGCAGGGTCACGGTGGCCAGTCCTCGGAGCACGGAAGGGTCCCTCCGTCGGGCGGTCCGCCGGCTGCGTCCCGCTGGACCCCATGCTCCGGGCAGAAGTGCTCACCTCCTGAGCGCTTTCCGCGGCATCCTCGGCGGCGTGCGCGCGGACCGGCTGGTCGCCCTCCTCCTGCTGCTGCAGGCCCGCGGCCGGGTCACCGCCGCCCAGGCCGCCGCCGAGCTGGAGGTGTCGGTGGCGACCGCCCGGCGCGACCTGGAGGCGCTGTCGGCGGCGGGCGTCCCGGTGTACCCGCAGGCCGGTCGGGGCGGCGGGTGGCGGCTGGTCGGCGGGGCGCGCACCGACCTCACCGGCCTGACCGGGCCCGAGGCGCGGGCGCTGTTCCTGCTGCTCGGCCCCGCCACCGCGGCCGGGCCGGACGCGCGCGGCGCGCTGCGCAAGCTGCTGCGGGCGCTGCCGGGGACCTTCCGCGCCGAGGCCGCGGCCGCCGCGGACGCGGTCCTCGTCGACCCGGCCGGCTGGGGCGAGCGCGCCCGCGAGCGGCCGGAGGTGGCGCTGCTGCTCGACGCCGTCGTCGCCCGGCGGGTGGTGGAGTTCGACTACGCGGGGCGCGGCGGCGCCCCCGGCCGGCGGCGGGCCGAGCCGTGGGGGCTCGTGGACAAGGACGGCACCTGGTACCTGGTCGCCGGCACCGCGGCGGGGCGGCGCACCTTCCGCGTCGACCGCATGGGGTCGCCGACGGTGACCGGGGAGGTCTTCGAGCGGCCGGCCGGCCTCGACCTGCCCGGCGTGTGGGACGAGGTGGTCGGCGCGGTCGAGGACCGGCGGTCCCCCGTGACGGCGACGGTGCTGGTGGCCGGGCGCCTGGTCCCCGTGCTGCGGGACCGCTTCGGCCGGCACTGCGCCGTCGAGGGCGGCCCGGACGGCGACGGGCGGGTGCGGCTGCGGGTGGCGGCGCACACGGTGCGCGCGGTCGCCGAGCAGCTGGCCGGGTTCGGCGCCGCGGTGGAGGTGGCCGGGCCCGCCGCGGTGCGCGCCGAGCTCGCCGCGATCGGCGCCGAGCTGCTGGCCCGCCACGGGGACCCGCCGGGTGCCGACCTGCCGCGGCCTCGGCCGTCCTGAGACCGCAGCAGGTCGACACCCGGCCCGCGCCGGTCAGCCGAGGTCCGTCGTCGCCCCCACGACCACCAGGTCGGAGCTGTGCGTGCCGGCCGCGTCCACGCCGGGCGGGCGCTCCTCGAAGCCGGGCAGGCCGCCCAGCCCGTCGCTGCCGTCGACCACCCGCAGCCGCAGCGGCCCGTCGCCGTCCACGGTGAACGTCGCCTCCACGCCCTGCGCGGGCGGCGCGTGGAAGGTGACCCAGAGCCGGTCCTCCCCCAGCGCCTGCCCCGGGACGTCGCGCGCCTCCACCCGGGCGGCGCCGACCGTCCCGCCGTCGGCGGTGAGGTCCAGCACCACCAGCCGGACCTCGCGCTGCGGCGTGACCCGCACGGTCACCGTCCGCTGCCCGCCGGAGGAGCGGTCGTCGAGGACCTCGACCCGCGACGTCGGCAGGTTCGCGACCTCGGCCGGGCCGGCCGCCACCGCCTCCCCGGCGAGGTAGGGGTAGTCGTGCGGCAGCGTCCGCGGGGTGCCGACGTAGCGCGCGGTGTACTCCCCCGGGTCGTCCTCGGTGCTGGCCCACCACGCCTCGCCGGTGTCGGCCTCCAGCGCGTAGACCAGCTGGCTGGGCACCGGGTGCTGCGGGTCGAAGCGGTCCACGGCCAGCCCGACGGCGGTGAGCAGCACGGTTAGCGCGACGGCGACCCCGGGCACGGCGAGCGTCCGCAGCCGGGCGCGGCCGGCCGGGAACAGCCCCTCGACCACCGGCAGCAGCACCAGGGCGAGCACCGTGGCCACCGCCGCGGGCGCGGCCCCGCCGGCCAGGCCGAGCGCCGGGAAGAACAGCGCCACGGTCGGCGCGAGGACCACGACCGCGACCGCCCCGGCGACCAGCGCGCCGGCGAGCTGTGCCCGCCGCGGCAGCAGCCCGGCGAGCGCGCCGGCCAGCGCCGGCAGCGCGGCCAGGTACGAGCCGCCGGGCGCCAGCGCCGCGAGCAGCACCGCGAGGACGGCGAGCAGCGCCAGCGCCCCGGTGCGCAGCGCCGCGGCACCCAGGCGGCGGCGCAGCAGCGCGTACCAGGCCAGCACCACCGCCGCGACCAGTGCGACCGCCGCCAGCCGGAACCAGCCCGGCTGCCACGGGTCGATCATCGAGGCGTAGCCGGGCCGGACGAGCACCAGCAGCCGCCACAGCCCGACGGCGGCCAGCGGCGCGAGCACGAGCGGCAGCAGCGCGGCGGCCGTGCCGAGCAGCGTCCGCGGCAGCGACGAGCCGCGCCGCCGGTCCACCAGCGCCAGGACGGCGACGCCGAGCACCGCCGCCCCCGCCAGCGGCCACACCAGCGCGCCCGGGTACCGCGCGAGCCCGGTGGGCAGCGGGAAGTAGGTGGCGTCGCCGTCGCCGGGGCGGGCCAGGTCGGTCAGGTCGGCGTCGCCGAGCTCCCGGGTGAGGGCGAGGGTGTTGTCGCCCAGCGCCTGCAGCGTGCGCTGGTCCAGCCGGGCGGGGGTGTCCTGCGGGGTGTGGTAGGCGGCGTTGCCGTCGATGAACGCGGTGTTCAGGCCGGTGAAGTCGCCGTCGCCGAGCAGGACGCTGAAGTCGGTGTCGTTGGGCAGCGTCCGGTACACCTCGACGGCGAAGCTGCTGGCCACCGGGTGCGGCACCGCGGCGGCGTACCGCGCGGCCAGCCCGGCGTTGCCCAGCGACGTCTCGAACATGATCGGCGGGCCGGTGGTGCCGCGGGCCTCGAGGTTGAGCACCACCCCGCCCTCGCCCGCCAGCGGGTGGCTGTCGGCGAACGCCTCGGCGCCGCACAGGCAGGCCTCCTCGGCGTCGGTGATCACCACGACGACGTCGTTGCGCAGCGGCTCGCCGTCGCCGAGGGCGCGCACCGTCTCGAGGATCGCGGCCACGCCGGCGGCGTCGTCGCTGGCGCCGGGGCCGGTCTCCACCGAGTCCGAGTGCGCCATGAGGAACAGCCGGCCGGTGCTGTCGGTGCCGGGCAGCACGGCGACGACGTTGCGCACCCGCGCCATCTCCGCGGCCCCGGGGCCGGCCTGCCAGGTGCCGACGGCGTTCTGCACCCGGGTGTCCAGGCCCAGGCCGGTGAGCGTGGCGACCAGCCCGTCGACGACGCGCTCGTGCGCCGGGCTGCCCGCGACGTGCACCTGCGCGGCGATGTCCTGCACGTGCGCGAAGGCCCGCCCGGCGCTGAACGACGCCGCCGGGGCGTCGGCGGGCGCGGGGGCCGGCGGGCGCAGCGCCAGCACGCTCCAGACCGTCAGCCCGGCCAGCAGGACCAGCGTGACGATCGGGCCGGCCGGCCCTCCGCGGCGCTCGGGTGCCGGGGCGGGGGTGCGCGACGCGGGCAAGCGGGTCCTCCTCGACCGGATGCGGGACCGGGTCACCCTAGGCGCGCGCGGAGGACACTCCGGGGATGCTGCGCGGTGCGCTCCCCGCCCGTGCCGGGCGCCGGACCAACCTCGGGCTGCTGGTGCTCCTGCTGGTGGCCGGCGGGACCGGGGTGCTCGCGTTCGGCGTCGGGACGCCGCTGCCCTCCCGGCTCGTGGCCGCCGCGCACGGGGCGGCGGGGCTGGGCCTGCTGCTGCTCGTGCCGTGGAAGGCCGTCGTCGTCCGCCGCTCGCGGGCGCGCACCCGCGGCCGCCGCGACCCCACCGCGGCGTGGGGCCTCGCGGTCCTCGCCGGGCTGACCGTCGCGACCGGTGTGCTGCACACCGTCGCCGGGCCGGGCCTGGCCGTCGGCGGGGTGGCGCTGCTGCAGGTGCACGTCGCGACGGCGGTCGGCACCGCGGTGCTGCTGGCGGTGCACGCCGTGGGCAGCCGGCAGCGGCCGCGGCGCAGCGACGCCTCCCGCCGCGCGCTGCTGCGGGCCGGCGGCCTGGCCGTCGCCGCGGCCGCGCTGTGGGGCGCGGTCGAGGGCGGCCTGCGGCTCACCGGGGCGCCGGGCGCGCGGCGGCGCGGGACCGGCTCGCACGAGCGCGGCAGCGGTGACCCCGCGGCCATGCCGGTCACCCAGTGGTTCACCGACGCCGTCCCGGACGACGCCGGCGGGACCGTCGAGCTGGTCGCGGGCGGCCGCACGACCCGGCTGCGCGCGGCCGGCCTGGACCGCGGCGACACGGTGACCGCGGTCCTCGACTGCACCGGCGGCTGGTACGCGGTCCAGCAGTGGCGCGGCGTGCGGCTGGACCGGCTGCTGGCCGGCCTCGACCTGCCCGACGGCGGCAGCGTCGACGTCGTCAGCGTCACCGGCTACCGGCGGCGGCTGCCGCTGGCCGACGCGGGTGCGCTGCTGCTGGCCACGCACTGCGCGGGCCGGCCGCTGTCGGCCGGGCACGGGGCGCCGGTGCGGCTGGTCGCGCCGGGCCGGCGCGGCTACTGGTGGGTGAAGTGGGTCCGCCGGGTGGAGGTGGTCGACGCGCCGTGGTGGCTGCAGCCGCCGGTCCCGCTCCAGTAGAAGGACCCCCTGCCCCCCACCGCTCGCACGCTCGCGGCGGGACCCTGCAGGGGGCCGACGGAGCGGACCCTGCCGGGGCCGACCCTCAGAGCGTGGCCAGCCAGTTGGTGAGCAGCTGGGCGCCGGCGTCGCCGCTCTTCTCCGGGTGGAACTGCGTCGCCGACAGCGCGCCGTTCTCCACACCGGCGACGAACCGGTCGCCGTGCTCGGCCCAGGTGACCTTCGGCGGCGCCAGCCGCGACGGCGGGCCGTCATGGCCGAGGGGAAACTCGCGGACGCCGTAGGAGTGCACGAAGTAGAAGCGCTCGTCGGCCAGGCCGTCGAACAGCACGCTGCCCTCGGGGACCTCGACCCGGTTCCAGCCCATGTGCGGCAGGACGGGCGCCTCCAGCTGCTCCACCGTGCCGGGCCACTCGCCGCAGCCCTCGGCGTCGTGGCCGTGCTCGACCCCGCGCTCGAAGAGCACCTGCATGCCGACGCAGATGCCCAGCACCGGCCGGCCGCCGGCCAGCCGCCGGCCGATGGTGCGCGGCCCGTCGACGCCGCGCAGCTCCTGCATGCAGTGGGCGAACGCGCCCACGCCCGGCACGACGAGCCCGTCGGCCTCGAGGGCGGCGTCGCGGTCGGCGGTCACGGTCACGTCGGCGCCGACGCGGGTCAGGGCCCGCTCGGCCGAGCGCAGGTTGCCCGACCCGTAGTCGAGGACGACCACCTTCTTCACGTCTGCCACGGTACGTGGCAGCGCAGGCGGGCCCGCCGGGATTCCCCGGCACCGCGGGTGGGCGCCGGTCGTTGCCCGGGCGTGGACAGGGACGTCCTGCGGCAGGCCGCCGTGGTCGCCGGCGTGCTCGGCGGCATGGTCAGCGGGGCCACCGGCGACCACGGCGACGGCGCGGAGAGCGACAGCCGGGTGCTGCCGGCCGACTGGGCGTTCGGCGTCTGGTTCCCGGTCTACGCGGGCTCGCTCGCCTACGCCGCCGAGACCGCCCGCCCCTCCCGCCGCCGCGACCCGCTGCTGCGCCGCACCGGCCCGCCCGCCGCGGTGGCGTACGCCCTCGCGGGCACCTGGGTGCGCCTGCGGCCGCGGGCCCAGATGCCGGTCGTCGCCGCGACGACGGCCGCCGCCGCGCTCGCGCACGCCCGCGCCGCCGGCGGCTCCCCGGCGTCCTCGGGCGTCAGACCAGCCTCAGGATCCCCGATGCGGTGGCCAGCAGCGCCGCCACCAGCAGCACGACCGCGATCACGACCTGCGGGCCGGTGCGGCCCTTCGTGTCGTGGTCCGCCTTCCACATGCTCCACGCCCCGCCCAGCAGGAACCCGCCGAGGACGACGAGGACGACGCCGAACTCCATCCGTTACAGCGCGCCCTTGGTGGAGGGGACGTCGGCGACCCGCGGGTCGATCGCGACGGCGGCCCGCAGCGCCCGGGCGAGCGCCTTGAACTGGCCCTCGACGATGTGGTGGGCGTCGCGGCCGGCGTAGAGCACCCGCACGTGCAGGGTGATCCGGGCGTTGAAGGCGAAGGACTCGAGCACGTGCTTGGTCAGCGAGGTCGGGTAGTCCGGCCCGATCATCGGCGTCATCGTCTCGGGCTCGGCGTGCACGAAGTACGGCCGGCCGGACAGGTCGACGGCGGCCTGCACGAGCACCTCGTCCATGGGGATCGTGGCGTCGCCGTAGCGGGTGATGCCCTTCTTGTCCCCGAGCGCCTCGCCGAACGCCTGGCCGAGGGCGATGGCGACGTCCTCGACGGTGTGGTGCGCGTCGATGTGCAGGTCGCCGTCGGCCTGCACGGTGAGGTCGATGCCGCTGTGCTTGGACAGCGCCGTGAGCATGTGGTCGTAGAAGCCGACGCCGGTGCTGATCGAGCTCTTCCCGGTGCCGTCGAGGTCCAGCTCGACGACCAGCTTGGTCTCGCTGGTGGCGCGCTCCACGCGGGCGGTACGGCTCATGGGTCTCAGTCTCCCAGGCGGTGGTCGGGGGCCACCTCACCCAGCGCGGTGAGGAAGGCGCCGGTCTCCGCCGGGGTGCCGGCGGTGACCCGCAGCCAGCCGGGGATGCCGACGTCGCGGACGAGGACGTCGCGGTCCAGCAGCGCCTGCCAGGCGGCGTGCGCGTCGGCGAACCGGCCGAACAGGACGAAGTTCGCGTCGCTGGGCACACTGGTCAGGCCCAGCGACGGCAGCGTGGCGACGATCCGGTCGCGCTGGGCCTTGACCGCGTCGACGGTGGCCAGCAGCGCGTCGGTGTGCGCCAGCGCGGCCCGCGCGGCGGCCTGGGTCAGCGAGGACAGGTGGTAGGGCAGCCGGACCAGCTGCAGCGCGTCGACGACGGCGGGGTCGGCGGCGAGGTAGCCCAGCCGCAGGCCGGCCATGCCGAACGCCTTGCTCATCGTGCGGCTGACCACCAGCCGCGGACGGCCGGGCAGCAGGGTCAGCGCCGACGGCGTGCCGGCGCGGGCGAACTCCTCGTAGGCCTCGTCGACGACGAGCACGCCGTCGGTGGCGTCGTACAGCTCGGTGATCGTCTCCAGCGCCACCGCGGTGCCGGTCGGGTTGTTCGGGCTGGTCACGAAGACGACGTCGGGCCGGACCTCCCGCACCTGCGCGGCGGCCTGCGCGGCGTCGATGGTGAAGTCCTCGCGGCGGTGCCCGTCGACCCACGCCGTCCCGGTGCCGGCGGAGATGATCGGGTGCATCGAGTAGGACGGGGTGAAGCCCAGCGCCGTCCGCCCGGCGCCGCCGAAGGCCTGCAGCAGCTGCTGCAGCACCTCGTTGGAGCCGTTGGCCGCCCACACCTGCGCGGGCTCGATCCGCTCCCCGCCGCGGCCGAGGTAGGCGGCGAGGTCGGCCCGCAGCGCGACGGCGTCCCGGTCGGGGTAGCGGTTCAGCTCGACCGCCGCGTGCCCGAGCGCCTCGCCGAGCGTGGCCAGCAGCTCCGCCGGCAGCGGGTGCGGGTTCTCGTTGGTGTTGAGCCGGTGGGTGACCTGCAGCTGCGGGGCGCCGTAGGGCGTGCGGCCGCGCAGCTCCGGCCGCAGCGGGAGATCGTCGAGCGATGTCCTCGGCGTGGTCGTCACGGCTTCTGCCGCACCCGGACCGCGGCCGCGTGCGCGGGCAGGTCCTCGGCGTGGGCGAGGGCGTCGACGTGCCCGGCCACCTCGGCCAGCGCCTGCTCGTCGTACTCGACGACGTGGATGCCGCGCAGGAACGACTGCACCGACAGGCCGCTGGAGTGCCGGGCGCAACCGCCGGTGGGCAGCACGTGGTTGGAGCCGGCGATGTAGTCGCCCAGCGACACCGGCGACCAGGCGCCGACGAACACCGCGCCGGCGTTGCGCACCCGCAGCGCCACCTCGCGCGCGTCCCGGGTCTGGATCTCCAGGTGCTCGGCGGCGTAGGCGTCGACCACCGCGAGGCCGGCGTCGAGGTCGTCGACCAGCACGATCCCCGACTGGCTGCCGTCGAGCGCGGTGAGGATGCGGTCGGAGTGCTTGGTGGCCGCGACCTGGCCGGGGACGAGGCCGAGGACGGCATCGGCCAGCTCCTCGCTCGTGGTGACCAGCACCGCGCCGGCCAGCGGGTCGTGCTCGGCCTGGCTGATCAGGTCGGCGGCGACGTGCACCGGGTCGGCGGTGTCGTCCGCGAGGATCGCGACCTCGGTGGGCCCGGCCTCGGAGTCGATGCCGATCAGCCCGCGCAGCAGCCGCTTGGCGGCGGTCACGTAGACGTTGCCGGGGCCGGTGACCACGTCCACCGGCTCGCACGAGCCCGCGCCGTAGCCGAACACCGCGATCGCCTGCGCGCCGCCGACGGCGTAGACCTCGGTGACGCCGAGCAGCGCGCACGCGGCCAGGACGCCGGGGTCGGGCAGGCCGCCGTGGTCGCGCTGCGGCGGGGAGGCGACGGCGATCGACGGGACGCCGGCGATCTGCGCCGGGACGACGTTCATCACCACGCTGGACAGCAGCGGCGCCAGCCCGCCGGGGACGTAGAGGCCGACGCGGCGCACCGGCACCCAGCGCTCGGTGACCGTGCCGCCGGGGACCACCTGGGTGGTGACGTCGGTGCGGGCCTGGTCGGCGTGCACCCGCCGCACCCGGGCGATGGCCTCCTCGAGCGCGGCCCGCACGTCGGGGGCCAGCCCGTCGAGCGCGGCCCGGACCGCCTCCACCGGGACGGCGAAGTCCTCGAGGTCGACGCCGTCGAGGCGGGCGGTGATCTCGCGGACCGCCTGGGCGCCGCGGACGCGGACGTCCTCGCACAGCGGCCGGACGGTGGCCAGGACGGAGTCGATGTCGGTGGCGGCGCGCGGCAGCAGGCCGGCCAGGTCACGGACCCCCGGCAGCGCGGATCCACGCAGGTCGATGCGGGCGAGCACGGGGAGGCCTCCGGAACCAGGCGAGGGACGACTCCCCAGCCTAGTCGGGGCGCGGTCGCCCGCCGTCACGGCGCCGGGGGCGCACGGCGCCCGTAGGCTCGCCGGTGTGGGCGACCTCATCCCGCTGTTCCCGCTCGGGTCGCCGCTGTTCCCCGGGATCGTGCTGCCGCTGCAGGTCTTCGAGCCCCGCTACCGGGCGCTGGTCCGGGACCTGCTCGCGCAGCCGGAGGACGGCGACGGCCGGTTCTTCGGGGTGGTCGCGATCCGGCAGGGGTGGGAGGTCGAGCGCGTCTCCCCCGCCCAGGCGCTCTACGACGTCGGCTGCACCGCGCACCTGCAGACCGTGCGGCCGCAGCCCGACGGCGGGTTCCGCGTCACCACCGTCGGCGGCGACCGGTTCCGGCTGCTCGACGTCCTGGTCGGCGGGGACGGCGAGGACGGGGACGGCCCGCCCTACCTGCGGGCCGAGGTCGAGTGGCTGGCCGAGGAGGAGGCCGCCGAGGAGGCGGCCGGCGACCAGGAGGTGGGCTCCGCCCCGGCCGGCGGCGGCCCGGACGAGGGGCTGGTGGCCGAGGTGGCCCGCGGGTCGCTCGGCGTGCTGGAGCGCGGGGTGGGCTCGCTGTTCACCCGCTACGTGACCGCCGTGGCGGGTCTGCAGACCGGGAGCGCGGAGACCGCCGTGGCCGGCGACGCGCAGGAGCTCGACGGCGTCGACGCGCTGCTCGACGTCGTCGACGGCGACGCCCGCGCGCTGTCCTACCTGGTGGCCTCGGCGGCGCTGCTGACCACCGAGGACCGGCAGGCGCTGCTGGCCGAGTCGGCGACCCGCCGCCGGCTGGTGGCCGAGACGCGGATGCTGCGCCGCGAGCTCACCCTGCTCACGACGGTGGGCGCGGTCCCGGCGCCGCTGCAGCAGTTCGCGGGCCCGACCAGCCTCAACTGAGCGGCGAGCCCCCGGCGAGCCGCTCCGTGTCCCGGCCGAGGTCGTCGCGGGCGGCGAACAGCGCCGCGACGACGTAGACCAGCAGCGCGGCGAACGGGGCCACCGCCAGCGCCGGCGGGCTGGACAGCTCCAGCCCGGTGGTCACCCGGGTGCCGACGTCGCCGAGCTGGGCCGGCGTGGGCCCGGGCGCCAGCAGCTCCCCCAGCTGCCAGGCGAGGACCCCGGCCAGCGCGGTGCCGACCGCGGTGCCCACCACGGTGGCCACGCCCCGCCGGCGGCGCATCGCCCAGGCGGTCCCGCCGGCGAGCAGGCCGAGGCCGGCGAGGACGAGCACCAGCACCGAGTCGTCGGCGACCAGCAGCTCCGCCGACGGGCGCCCGACCGGCACCGCGCCGCCCTCGACCACCTCGAACCGGGCCCGCGGCGCCAGCCAGACCCACAGCAGCCCGGCCGGCATCCCCGCGAGCGCGACGAGCGCGGCCCACAGCGCCGCCCCCCGCAGGTCCCGCCGCAGCTCCGCCAGCACCGCGGCCCGGGCCCGCCGGGCGGGCGGCACGGCGGCGGGCACGGCCGCGGGCGGGGCGTCCGGGGCGGGGCCCGCGGCGCCGACCACCGCGGCGGGCGGGGCGTACGGGCTGTCGGGGAGCGGAGACGGGCTGCTCACGGCCCCCAGTGAACCCCGCGGAGCGGACGGCCCGCTCCCGGGTGCGCCGGTCACAGCAGGGCGACGCTGGTGGGCCCCAGCAGTGCCTTGATGTCGCCCATCAGCGCCGTGCTCGGCCGCACCCGCAGCCCCTGGTCCAGCCGCAGCACCGTCTCGCGCCCGTTGTTGAGCAGCTTGAGGTGCACCTCGGTGGTGCCCGGGTGGCTGCCCAGCACCTCGCGCAGCCGCTCGACCACCGGCGGCGTGCAACGGGCCGCGGCCATCGACACCAGCACCGGGCCGCGGGGGCCCTCGGTGAGCTCGGGGATGGTCACCTCGGAGCCGAACAGCGAGGGCTGGTCGTCGCGGCGGCTGATCCGGCCCTTGACCACGACGATCTGGTCGCGGACGACCTTCTCCGAGACCTCCGCCCACGTCTTGGGGAAGAACAGCACCTCGATGCCGGACTCGAGGTCCTCCAGCGTCGCGATCGCCCACGGCGCGCCCTGCTTGTTGGTGCGGGGCTGCACCGAGGTGAGGATGCCGGCGATCGTGACGTTGGCGCCGTCCTCGACCCCGCCGGCGTTGATCTCCGCGATCGGGGTGTCGGCGTTCGCGGCGAGCACGTGCTCGACGCCGTGCAGCGGGTGGTCGGAGACGTAGAGACCGAGCATGTCGCGCTCGAAGACCAGCCGCTCGGACTTCGACCAGTCCGCCGTCGGGACGGCGATGTCCAGCGCACCGCCGAACGGGTCGTCGCCGCCCCCGTCGCCGCCGAAGCTGCCGAACAGGTCGAACTGGCCCTCGGCCTCCTTGCGCTTGAGCGACATGGCGGCGTCGACGGCCTGGGCGTGGATGGCGGCGATGCCCTGCCGCGAGTGGCCGAGGGAGTCGAAGGCGCCGGCCTTGGCGAGGGACTCGATGACCTTCTTGTTGCAGGCGACCGTGTCGATCTTGCGCATGAAGTCGGCGAAGTCCTTGAACGCGCCCTTCTCCTCGCGCGCCCGGACGATCGAGTCGACGACGTTGGTGCCCACGTTGCGCACCGACGCCAGGCCGAAGCGGATGTCGGTGCCGACCGCGGTGAAGTCCCAGGAGGACTCGTTGACGTCCGGCGGGAGCACCTTGATGCCCATCCGGCGGCACTCGGCCAGGTAGACCGGCCGGCGGTCCTTGTCGTCGCCGACGCTGGTGAGCAGCCCGGCCATGTACTCGGCCGGGTAGTTGGCCTTGAGGTAGGCCGTCCAGTACGAGACCAGGCCGTAGGCCGCCGAGTGCGCCTTGTTGAACGCGTAGTCGGCGAACGGGACGAGGATGTCCCACAGCGTCTTGATCGCGGCGTCGGAGTAGCCGCGCTCCTTCATGCCGGCCTCGAAGCCGACGAACTCGGCGTCGAGGACGGACTTCTTCTTCTTGCCCATCGCGCGGCGCAGCAGGTCGGCCTTGCCGAGCGAGTACCCGGCGACCTTCTGCGCGATCGCCATGACCTGCTCCTGGTACACGATCAGGCCGTACGTGCCCCCCAGGATGTCCTCGAGCGGCTCGGCCAGCTCGGGGTGGATCGGCGTGATCTCCTGCTGGCCGTTCTTGCGCAGCGCGTAGTTGGTGTGCGAGTTCGCGCCCATCGGGCCCGGCCGGTAGAGCGCGCCGACCGCGGAGATGTCCTCGAAGTTGTCCGGCCGCATGAGCCGCAGCAGCGAGCGCATCGGCCCGCCGTCGAACTGGAAGACGCCGAGGGTGTCACCGCGGGCCAGCAGGTCGTAGGTGGCCTTGTCGGTGAGGTCCTTGCTGATCTCGTCGAGGTCGATCGGCTCCTTGCCGTTCGCGACGATGTTGCGCAGCGCGTCGTCGATGACCGTGAGGTTGCGCAGGCCCAGGAAGTCCATCTTCAGCAGGCCGAGCGTCTCGCAGGTCGGGTAGTCGAACTGCGTGATGATCGCGCCGTCGTTCTCGCGGCGCATGATCGGGATCGAGTCGATCAGCGGGTGGCGGCCGATGATGACGCCGGCCGCGTGCACGCCCCACTGCCGCTTCAGGCCCTCGAGCTTGCGCGCCTGGTCGACCACCTCGGCCGCGCCCGGGTCGGACTCGTAGCGGGCGCGGAACTCCGCGGCCTCCTTGTAGCGGGGGTGCGCCGGGTCGAAGACCCCCGCCAGCGGGATGCCCTTGCCCATCACGTCCGGGGGCATGAGCTTGGTCAGCTCGTCGCCCACCGAGTAGGGGCGGTCGAGCACCCGGGCGGCGTCCTTGATCGCGGCCTTGGCCTTGATGGTGCCGTAGGTGACGATCTGGCTGACCCGCTCCTCGCCGTACTTCCGCGAGACGTACTGGATGACCTCGCCGCGGCGGCGGTCGTCGAAGTCGATGTCGACGTCGGGCATCGAGACGCGCTCGGGGTTGAGGAACCGCTCGAAGATCAGCCCGTGCTGCAGCGGGTCGAGGTCGGTGATGCCCATCGCGTAGGCGGCCAGCGAACCCGCGGCCGAGCCGCGGCCGGGGCCGACGCGGATGCCGTTGTCCTTGGCCCAGTTGATGAAGTCGGCGACCACGAGGAAGTACCCCGGGAAGCCCATCTGCGTGATGATCCCGACCTCGTAGTCCGCCTGCTTGCGGACGTGGTCGGGGATGCCGTTCGGGTACCGCTTGTGCAGGCCACGCTCGACCTCCTTGACGAACCAGGAGGTCTCGTCCTCCCCCGGCGGCAGGGGGAACCGCGGCATGAGGTCGGCGCCCTCGGTGAAGGACACCTCGCACTGCTCGGCGATGACCAGCGTGTTGTCGCACGCCGAGGCCAGGTCACCGGGGAACAGCGCGCGCATCTCGGCGGCGCTCTTCAGGTAGTAGCCGTCGCCGTTGAACTTGAAGCGGTTGGTCTCGTTGAGCCGCGACCCGGTCTGGATGCACAGCAGGGCGTCGTGGGCCTCGGCGTCCTCCTTGTGCGTGTAGTGGAGGTCGTTGGTGGCCAGCAGCGGGATGCCGAGCTCCTTGGCGATCTCCAGCAGCTGCGGGCGGGTCTTCTGCTCGATGGACAGCCCGTGGTCCATCAGCTCGGCGTAGAAGTTCTCCTTGCCGAAGATGTCCTGGAAGTCGGCCGCCGCCTGCCGGGCCCGGTCGAGCTTGCCCGCGCGCAGCCACATGTTGACCTCGCCGGACGGGCAGCCCGTCGTCGCGATCAGGCCCGTGCCGTAGCGCTCGAGCAGGTCGCGGTCGAAGCGCGGCTTGCGGTACTGGCCCTCGAGGCTCGCCAGCGAGGAGATGCGGAAGAGGTTGTGCATCCCCTCGGTGGTGCGCGCCAGCAGGGTCATGTGCGTGTAGGCGGCCTTGCCGCGGGAGGACCCGCCCTCGCCGTCCTCGTCGATCAGGTTGTCGCCGAAGTCGAACGGCGCCCGGTCGAACCGCGAGCCGGGCGTGTAGTAGCCCTCCATGCCGATGATCGGCTTCACGCCGGCGGCCTTGGCCTGCTTGTAGAAGTCGTAGGCGCCGAAGACGTTGCCGTGGTCGGTCATCGCCAGCGCCGGCATGCCCTGCTCGGCCGCGGCCTTCGTCACCTCGGGCAGCTTGGCCGCCCCGTCGAGCATCGAGTACTCGGTGTGGACGTGCAGGTGCGCGAACGAGTCGGTCGACGGGCTGCTCACGGTGCTGCGGCGCTCCTCACGGGTCGTGCTGGCCCGGCCGTCGGGTGCTCCGGCGGGCGACCGGCGGGGAAGACCGGGCGGTGCGGTGCGGGCTCGGGACTGGTCCGGCCGGGCACCGACGCAGGCCCGGGCCGGTCCCCTGATCCTCGCACCGGGGACGTTCTACGCCGAGGGTCTGACAGGACGTGTCTCGGCGCGGCGGGACGACCCCGTCACAGTCGGCGGCGCATGGTGACGTGCCGGATGCCCGCCTCCTCGTACTCCTCCCCGACGGCGGTGTAGCCGGCCCGCTCGTAGAAGCCGCGGGCGGTGACCTGCGCGTGCAGCTCCACCTCGGCCAGGCCGCGCAGCGCCGCCTGCCGGTGCAGCTCGGCCAGCACCGCCGCGCCGTGCCCGGCGCCGCGGGCGGCGGCGTCGACGGCCATGCGGCCGATCACGCCCCGCCCGTCGCGCTCGAGCAGCCGCCCGGTGGCCACCACCCGGCCGCTGCCGTCACGACCGACCGCGTGGACGGCGGTGGCGTCGGCGGCGTCCTGCTCGATCTCCGGCGGCACGCCCTGCTCCTCGACGAAGACCCGGGTGCGCACCGCGACCACCTCCGGCCAGTCGGCGGCGGTGGCGACGGCGGCCGTCGCGGCGCTCACGCGGGCGCCCCGCCGGGAGCACGCGGCGCCGGCAGCGCCTCGGGCAGCGCCGACGACGGCACGAGCAGGAACCGCAGGTCGACCGCGGCGTGCAGCAGCACCGGCAGCAGCAGCGACCCGGTCTCCAGGTACAGCGCCGCGAACACCCCGCCGAGCACGCCGGTGAGCACGACCCCGCCCACCCCCTGGTAGGCGTGCGCCAGCCCGAAGGCCACGGCCGCGACGGCGACCAGCACCCCCTGCGGCAGCCCGCCGCCCACCGCGGCGACCACCGCGAGGAAGAACCCGCGGTACAGCCACTCCTCGCACACCCCCGCGGTCACCCCGACGACGGTGAACAGCCGCCGCTCGGACCGGCTGCGCGGCAGCAGCGCCAGCGTGGCGTGCACCGGCGGCTCGGCGTGCCGCCCCTCGCCGGGCTGCGGCGCCGCGGTCGCCCGCGCCAGCGCCCCACCGCGCAGCGCCCGGACCGAGACCAGCGCCAGCACCAGCACCCCCAGCGCGGCGGCGCCGGTGACCGGCCCGGGCAGGCCGGTCGGCCAGGCCAGCCCGACCGCGGCGGCGCCGACGTCCGGCGCGGCCAGCCAGATGACCAGGGCGAGGGTCGCCAGCCCCCACTCCAGGACCAGCAGCCGCCGGTAGAAGGAGCGCCGGGCGGCCGGGTCGGTGCGCAGCCGGCCCTCGAAGCGGCGGTGCAGCACGTGCCCGACCAGCGGCTCGCCGACGACCAGGTAGACCCCGACGACCACGGCCGACAGCGCGGCGGGGCCCCAGTCGGCGAGGGTGGCGGGGAGGCCGGTCACGGGAGGGTCAGGACTCGGCGCGCAGGACGGCCAGCGCCCCCGCGAGGTCGTCCGGGTAGTCGCTGGTGAACTCCACCCGGTGCCCGTCGGCGGGGTGCGCGAAGCCCAGCCGCACCGCGTGCAGCCACTGCCGGGCCATCCCGAGCCGGGCGGCCAGCGTGGGGTCGGCGCCGTAGGTCGTGTCGCCGACGCAGGGGTGGCGCAGCGCGGAGAAGTGCACCCGGATCTGGTGGGTGCGGCCGGTCTCGAGGTGGATGTCGACCAGGCTGGCCGCGGGGAAGGCCTCGATCACCTCGTAGTGGGTGACCGACGGGCGCCCGCCGGAGACGACGGCGAACTTCCAGTCGTGCCGCGGGTGCCGGTCGATGGGCGCGTCGATGGTGCCGCGCGACGGGTCGGGGTGGCCCTGCACCAGCGCGTGGTAGCCCTTGTCGACCGTCCGCTCCTTGAACGCCGCCTTGAGCAGCGTGTAGGCGCGCTCGCTCTTGGCGACCACCATCAGCCCCGTCGTCGCGGCGTCCAGGCGGTGCACCACGCCCTGCCGCTCCGGGGCGCCGGAGGTGGAGATGCGGTAGCCGGCCGCGGCCAGCCCGCCGACGACCGTCGGGCCCTCCCAGCCGGGGCTCGGGTGCGCCGCGACGCCGACCGGCTTGTCGACGACCACCACGTCGTCGTCGTCGTGGACGACGGTCAGGCCGGGCACCGGCTCGGGCGGGGGCGCCTCGCCCGGCGGCGGGGGCAGCTCGACCTCCAGCCAGCTGCCGCCGGTGAGCCGGTCGCCCTTGCCGCGCACGCGGCCGTCGACCCACACCTTGTCGGCGTCGGCGAGGTCGGCGGCGACCGCGCGGGACAGCCCGAACAGCCGCGCCAGCGCCTGGTCCACCCGCTGGCCCTCCAGGCCGTCGGGCACCGGGAGGGCGCGGTGCTGGCCGGGAGCGCTCACCGGTCCATCGTGACAGGTCAGCCGCGCGACACCGCGCCGTCGCCGCGGTCGCGGGTCCGGGTGCCGTCGAACTCGACGCCGCGCAGCGCGAGGTAGGCCCCGAACAGCCCGCCGCAGACGATCGCGGAGTCGGCCAGGTTGAAGATCGGGTAGACCTCCCCGTTGGGCGCGAACACCGACAGGAAGTCGACGACGCCGCCGCGCAGGAACCCCGGCTCGCGGAACACGCGGTCGACCAGGTTGCCCAGGGCCCCGCCGAGGACCAGGCCCAGCGCGACCGCCCAGCCGGTCGAGTACAGCCGCCGCGCCGTCCGGACGATCACCACCGCGACGGCGACCGCGATCAGCGTGAAGACGACGGTGAAGCCCTCGGCGAAGGAGAAGGCGGCGCCGGTGTTGCGCGCGTGCGTGAGGTACAGCGCCCCGCCGAGCAGCCGGAGGTTCTCGCCGCGGTCGATCGTCGCGACGACGAGCAGCTTGCTGGCGAGGTCGGCGAGGAAGACCACCGCGGCGAGCAGGAGCAGCAGCCGCGTGCGCGGCCGCCGGGCCGGCGCCGGGGCGGCGTCGTCCACGGCGTCGGGCACGGCGGCGTCGTCCACGGCGGCGTCGTCCGGAGCGGCCGCGGCGGGAGCCTCCGCGGGGTCCTCGGGTCGCTCGCTCAGCGGGGGCTCCTCGTGCTCGCGGCGGTCGGCGGGTGGCCGCGGGAGGCGGCCGACGAGCCGACGATAGCCTCGGCGGCTGTGCCTCCCGGCCCGCCGCGCGGCCACACCCCCGCCGCGATGGTGAGGCACCTCACCGCGGGGTAGACGAATCTCACACCCCGTCGAGGGCGTCCCAGCGCGCCGTTCGGCCGATCGTCGGAGATGGCGCACGTCCACCCGGCAGGAAGGCAGTCGTGTCCACCGACCTCGGTTCAGCCACCGACCCCGATGTGGTGCTCGTCGGCGGGGGCATCATGAGCGCGACCCTGGCGTCGCTGCTCGGTGTCATCGCGCCGGAGTGGAGCATCACCGTCTTCGAGTCCGCGGACGCGGTGGCGGGCGAGAGCTCGGACGCGTGGAACAACGCCGGCACCGGGCACGCGGCGCTGTGCGAGCTGAACTACACGCCCGCGGGGCCCGACGGCCGGGTGGACACCGCCAAGGCCCGCCTCATCAACGAGCAGTTCCAGGTGTCCCGCCAGTTCTGGTCGCACCTGGTGCGCAGCGGCCTGACCGGGTCGCCCAAGGAGTTCATCTCCCCCGTCCCGCACGTCAGCTTCGTGACCGGGGAGGGCGGCCGCACCTACATGCGCAACCGCCACGCGGCGCTGTCGGCCGAGCCGCTGTTCGCGGGGCTGGAGTACACCGACGACCCGGCCGAGCTGGCGCAGTGGGTGCCGCTGGTCATGGACGGCCGCGACCCCGCGCAGGTCGTCGCCGCGACCCGCTCGGCCGCCGGCACCGACGTCAACTTCGGCGCGCTGACCCGGCTGCTGCTCGAGCAGGGCGAGGCCCGCGGCGTGCAGGTGCACACCGCCCAGCGGGTCACCGGCCTGGAGAAGCGCGACGACGGCCGCTGGAAGGTCACCGTCACGGACAAGCGGACCGACGAGGAGCGCACGGTGCGCGCCCGGTTCGTCTTCGTCGGCGCGGGCGGCGGCGCGCTGCCGCTGCTGCAGGAGGCCGCGATCCCCGAGATCCGCGGGTTCGGCGGCTTCCCGGTCAGCGGCATGTTCCTGCGCACCCGCTCCCCCGAGCTGGTCAGCCGGCACCAGGCCAAGGTCTACGGGCAGGCCGCCGTCGGCGCGCCGCCGATGTCGGTGCCGCACCTGGACCTGCGCCTGGTCGACGGCGAGTTCTCGCTGCTGTTCGGCCCGTACGCCGGCTGGTCCCCGAAGTTCCTCAAGGCCGGCTCGATGTTCGACCTGCCGCTGTCGGTGAAGCCGAACAACCTCGGCTCGATGCTGGGCGTGGCGCGCACCGAGATGGCGCTGACCAAGTACCTGGTCACCGAGCTGCTGCAGTCGCGCAAGGCGCGCCACCGCACGCTCACCGAGTTCGTGCCCCTGGCCGAGCAGGCCGACTGGGACATGATCACCGCCGGCCAGCGGGTGCAGGTCATCAAGCGGGACCCCAGGAGCGGCAAGGGCGTGCTGCAGTTCGGCACCGAGCTCATCGTCGGCGGCGACGGCTCGATCGCGGGCCTGCTGGGCGCCTCCCCCGGCGCCTCGACGGCGGTCTCGGCGATGCTCTCGCTCGTCGAGCGGGCGTTCCCCGACCGGGTGGCCGCGCGCCGCGCCGCGCTCGAGGAGGCGATCCCCTCCTACGGCCGCGACCTGTCCTCCGACCCGGCCCTGCTGCAGGCCGTCCGCGCGGAGACGATGCAGACCCTCGAGCTCAACGGCTGAGCCGCCCTCGGGGCACTTCCGCGGATGTGCACCGTGCACATCCGCGGAAGTGCACGTCACCGGGCACCCGAGCGCGCGCCCAGGGCCGCTCGCACCCGGGCGACGGCGTCGTCCAGCGCACGCAGGTCGGACGCCGACAGCCGGATGACCAGCCAGCCCGCGGCGGCGAGCCGCGCCAGCCGGGCGTCGTCCCGCACGATCTGCAAGCCGTCGAAGTGGTGTTCGCCCTCGTACTCGACGACCACCTTCTGCTCCGGCCACGCGAGGTCCACCCGCGCCAGCCAGCCGCCGGCCTCCACGACGTCGTACTGCGGTACGGGTGCCGGGAGACCGGCCAGGACGCAGGCGACGCGGACCGACGACTCCGGCGGTGACTCGCTGCGCGGATCGGCCAGCTCGAGCACCTGGCGGAACCGCTGGGATCCCCGCCGCCCCGTCCGTCTGCGGAGGAGGTCCTGCACCGCGCGGGGGTCGACCAGGCGTGCACGCAGCATCGCGTCCAGCACCCCCACCGCCGTCCCCGTCGTCTCGAGGACCGCGACGTCCCACACGGTGCGCAACGGCGCTGTCCAGCGGAGTCCGTAGCCGTCGTCCCGGACGTCGACCGGCTCCAGGTCGGTCCGGTGCACACGGACGCCGTCCGGGCCGCGCCACTTGTGCGGCTCCGCCAGCACGACCGTCACCGGGTCCCGCCAGCCCGGCGCTGGTGCACCGAGCAGCGCTGCGGCCGACCGGCCGCCCAGCGCCGCGTCCGGCGGCATGAGCAGTGCCGCGGCGCGGCAGCGCAGCAGGTGGTCGCGTGGCACGGAAGCGTCGGCGTAGACGCCGTGCAGGACGCGGACGTAGGGCCCCTCCGCCAACTGTCTCCGGGTCAGACGCCCGTCGGCGACGGCGAGCGAGCCGACGAAGACGCCCTCCGGGGTGGTCGGTCGCAACAGCACGGAGCGATCGTGCTGGTCGATCACCGCCGGTCTCCGGTTGTCCACAGGAGCGAGGTCCCAGGCGGGCACATCCGCGGAAGTGCACCGGGCAACTCCGCGGAAGTGCACACGGGGGCTAGTCGGACTCGGTCGCCGCGCCCTGCTCGCCGCGCCAGGTGGCCAGCCGGCCGGCGCGGCTGACCGCCCGCAGCCGGCGCTCGGCCTCCGGGCGGGAGCGGCGGGCCGACACCAGCAGCGCCTGGTCACCACGCATGAGCCGGGTGGTCGCGTCCGGCACGAACGAGCGGCCGTCGCGGACGATGAGCACCACCGCGGCGTCCTCGGGCAGCCGCAGCTCGGGCAGGTAGACGCCGTGCAGCCGCGAGCCCTCGGGCACGGTCAGCTGCATCATCTCGGCGTCCAGCTCCTCCAGCGGTGCCGCCTCGACCTGCACGTCACGGGGGGTGACCGGGGTGGCGATCCGCAGGCGCCGCGCCACCCACGGCAGCGACCACCCCTGCACGAGGGTGAAGACGACGACCAGCACGAAGACCGTGTCGAAGACGGTCGTCGCCCTCGGGACCTCCGCGGTCAGCGGGATGATCGCCGCCACGATCGGCACCGCTCCGCGCAGGCCGGCCCAGGAGATGAACGCCTGCTGCGCCCACGGGAAGCGGAACCACACCAGGCTGGCCACCACCGACAGGGGCCGGGCGAGCAGCAGCAGCGCGCCGCCCACGACGAGCGCCGGTCCCACGGCCTCCGGCAGCCGGCCCGGGGAGACGAGGAGACCGAGCAGCACGAACAGGCCGATCTGGGCGAGGGAGGCCATGCCCTCGGCGAACCCGATGCTCGCCGACCGGTGCGGCAGCGTGGCGTTGCCCAGCACCAGACCGCACAGGTAGACCGCGACGAAGCCGGAGGTGTGCGCCAGTGACGCCGACGAGTACGCGAGCACGCAGAGCGCCAGTGTCGCCAGTGGGTAGAACCCGGCCACGGAGAGCGCCACCCGGCGCAGCAGCGCCGCACCCCCGAAGCCGATCCCGATCCCGATGACGGCGCCTCCGATGAGCTCGACGACCACCACCAGGCCGACCAGCCACCACGGTTGCGTCGCCGCCCCCGCGAGCGACTCGGCCAGCACGGTCACGAGCAGGATGACCGGGGCGTCGTTGAGGCCGCTCTCGGCCTCGAGGGAGGCGGCCATCCGGCGCGGGAGGGGCAGCCGCCGCAGGGTCGCGAAGACGGCGGCGGCGTCGGTCGAGCTGATGACCGCGGCCAGCAGGAGGGCGAAGCCCCAGTCGAAGCCCAGGACCAGGACCCCGATGGCCGCGGTCAGGCCCACGCTGACCGCCACACCGACGGTGGACAGCGAGACCCCGGGTCCGACCGCCCGACGGACGTCGGCCCACCGCGTCGTCAGGCCTCCCTCGGCGAGGATGACGAGGAGTGCGGCGTACGCCAGCGTGTGCGTGAGCCGGTAGTCCTCGAACTGGACCCCGAGACCGCTCTCGCCCAGCGCCACGCCGAGGGCCAGGTAGAGCAGCAGGCTGGGCAGGCCGAGGCGGTCGGCGAGTCGCAGGGCGACGGCGGCCACCAGCACGACCAGCGCCCCGACGGCGAGGGCGAGGGTGACCGTGGTGTTCACCGCCCGCCACCCATGGCGGCCAGTCTCCCGTACGACCGCGTCGGGCCCGCCGCGCCTGCACGCGGACGGGCTCGACGGCTCGGGGACGAGGGAAGGGCCGGGTGGGAGGATCGATCCGTGAGCTCTCCGTTCCGTGCGCTGCCGCCCCAGGTCGACCTGCCCGCGCTCGAGCAGGACGTGCTGCGCCGCTGGGAGGACGCCGACGTCTTCGGCCGGTCGCTGGAGGCCTCGCAGGGCCGCCCGCAGTGGGTCTTCTACGAGGGCCCGCCCACCGCCAACGGCCGCCCGGGCACCCACCACATCGAGGCCCGCGCGTTCAAGGACGTCTTCCCCCGCTTCAAGACGATGCAGGGCTGGCACGTGCCCCGCCGCGCCGGCTGGGACTGCCACGGCCTGCCGGTGGAGATCGCCGTCGAGCAGGAGCTCGGCTTCGCCGGCAAGCCCGACATCGAGCGCTACGGCATCGCCGAGTTCAACGCCCGCTGCCGGGAGTCGGTCGAGCGGCACGTCGGCGACTTCTCCCAGCTCACCCGCCGCATGGGCTACTGGGTCGACATGTCCACCGCCTACTGGACGATGGACCCCTCCTACATCGAGAGCGTCTGGTGGTCGCTCAAGCAGGTCTTCGACAAGGGCCTGCTGGTCGAGGACCACCGCGTCGCCCCGTACTGCCCGCGCTGCGGCACCGGCCTGTCCGACCACGAGGTCGCCCAGGGCTACGAGTCGATCACCGACCCCTCGGTGTACGTCCGGCTGCCGGTCACCGACGGCGAGTGGGCCGGGGAGGCCGACCTGCTGGTCTGGACGACGACGCCGTGGACGCTGCCGAGCAACACCGCCGTCGCGGTCCACCCCGACGTCACCTACGTCGTCGCCCGGCGCGGCGAGGACACCCTCGTCGTCGCCGAGCCGCTGCTGGGTGCCGTGTTCGGCGACACCGACGACGTCGAGGTGCTGGCCCGCACCACCGGCCGCGACTGGGAGCGCACCCACTACCGGCGCCCGTTCGAGCTGGTCGCGTTCCCCGAGGGCCCCGACGGTCAGCCGCAGGACGCGCACTACGTCGTCCTGGCCGACTACGTCACCACCGACGACGGCACCGGCCTGGTCCACCAGTCCCCCGCGTTCGGCGCCGACGACCTCGCCGTCTGCCGCGCCTACGGCCTGCCGGTGGTCAACCCGATCGACGCCTCAGGCCACTTCCTGCCCGAGGTGCCGCTGGTCGGCGGGCGCTTCTTCAAGGCCGCCGACGACGCCCTCGTCGTCGACCTGCAGCAGCGCGGGGTGCTGTGGCGCGAGCAGCGCTACGAGCACAGCTACCCGCACTGCTGGCGCTGCCACACCCCGCTCATGTACTACGCGCAGCCGTCCTGGTACATCCGGACCAGCGCGGTCAAGGACCAGCTGCTCGCCGAGAACGAGAAGACCCACTGGCACCCGGAGACCATCCAGTGGGGCCGCTACGGCGACTGGCTGAACAACAACGTCGACTGGGCGCTGTCCCGCGACCGGTACTGGGGCACCCCGCTGCCGATCTGGCGCAACGACGCCGACCCGTCCCGGATGGTCGTCGTCGGGTCGCTGGCGGAGCTGTCGGAGCTGGCCGGTCGCGACCTGTCCGACCTGGACCCGCACCGTCCCTTCATCGACGAGGTGACCTTCACGCGCCCCGGCGAGGAGGGCACCTACCGGCGCGTGCCGCAGGTCATCGACGCCTGGTACGACTCCGGCTCGATGCCCTTCGCGCAGTGGGGCGCGCCGCACCGGAACAGGGAGCAGTTCGAGGCGGCCTACCCGGCGCAGTTCATCGCCGAGGCCATCGACCAGACCCGCGGCTGGTTCTACTCGCTCATGGCCGTCGGCACGCTGGTGTTCGGGAAGAGCTCCTACGAGAACGTGCTGTGCCTGGGCCACATCCTCGCCGAGGACGGCCGCAAGATGAGCAAGCACCTGGGCAACATCCTCGAGCCGATCCCGCTCATGGACCGGCACGGCGCCGACGCCGTCCGCTGGTTCATGCTGGCCGGCGGCTCGCCGTGGTCGGCGCGGCGGGTCGGGCACGAGACGCTGTCCGAGGTGGTCCGCAAGGTCCTGCTGACCTACTGGAACACCGCCAGCTTCCTCACCCTGTACGCCGAGACCAACGGCTGGGACCCGGCCGCCTCCCCCGCGCCGCCGCGGGCGCAGCGGCCGCTGCTGGACCGCTGGGCGCTCGCGCAGCTGGCCGCGGTCACCGAGGGCGTCACCGACGCGCTGGAGGCGTTCGACACCCAGGGCGCCGGGCGGCTGCTCGCGCAGTTCGTCGACGACCTGTCCAACTGGTACGTCCGCCGCTCGCGGCGCCGGTTCTGGGACGGCGACCCCTCGGCCCTGGGCACGCTGCACGAGGTGCTCGACGGGCTGACCCGGCTGATGGCGCCGTTCACGCCGTTCGTCACCGAGGAGGTGTGGACCCGGGTCGTGCGGCCGGGCCTGGTCACCGGCGATGGCGCCGACGCGCCCCACTCGGTGCACCTGGCGTCCTGGCCGGCCGTCGACGAGGACGCCCGCGACCCGCAGCTGGTGGCGCAGGTGGACCTGGTGCGCCGGCTGGTGGAGCTGGGCCGGGCGGCGCGGACCTCGGCGAAGGTGCGCACCCGCCAGCCGCTGGCGCGGGCGCTGGTCGCCGCGCCGGGCTGGTCCGCGATGGGCCGCGACCTGGTGGCCGAGGTCGCCGACGAGCTCAACGTCGCCGCGCTCGACGAGCTGGGGGCGGTGGGCGGCGACCTGGTCGACGTCAGCGTCAAGGTCGACTTCCGCGCCGTCGGGCGGCGGCTGGGCAAGCAGGTGCAGGCGGTGGCCAGGGCCGTCGCCGCGGCCGACGCGGCCGCCCTGGTCGTGGCCTACCGGGCCGGGACGGCGTCGGTCGACGTCGACGGCGAGGCGGTGGCCCTGCAGGAGGGCGACCTGGTCGTGACCGAGACCCCGCGCGAGGGCTGGACGGTGGCCAGCGCCGCCGGGCTGACCGTGGCGCTGGACCTCACGCTCACCCCGGAGCTGGAGCGGGCCGGGCTGGTCCGCGAGGCGGTGCGGCTGGTGCAGGAGGCCCGCAAGAACGCGGGCCTGGCGGTCAGCGACCGGATCGAGCTGTGGTGGACCGCGGACGGCGCGATGGCCGAGGCGCTCACCGGGTCCGGCGAGCAGCTGGCCGGCGAGGTGCTGGCGACCGCCGTCCACGCGGGCACCGCGGGTGAGGGTCCCGGCGTCGAGGGGCCGAGCGGCTCCCGCTTCTGGCTCGCCCGGGCCTGAGTCCCGGCCGCCCGCCGCGGTCACCCGCGGCGGGCGGCCTTCCGGGCGCGCTCGACGGCGGCCAGGTGGGCGTCCGGCCCGCAGACCGCGCACGGGGTGAACCCGTCGGTGCGCGCCTCGTTGACCGGCAGCGGGATCGTCTCCCGGCCGGCCAGCCAGGGGCAGTCGGCCAGGTGGTAGCGCGGGTGCTCGTCGACGACGAGCACCTCGTCGGTCAGGTCCACGACCACGAGCAGGTCGGTGACCTCGACGTCCTCCTCGGGGGTGTCGCCGCCGTTCAGGGGCACGCCCGTGGCGGCGGGCCGGGCGGGCTGCGCCGCGGTCCCCGCAGGCGCCTCCGCCGGCGGCGTGGCGGGCGGGGCCCCGGCAGGGCGCTCGGCCGGCGCGGCGGGCGCCTCCCCGGTCCCCGGCGCCTCCGCGGGCCGGTCCACGGAATCCTCGGGAGCGCGGGCGAGCCCCCTGCGGGCCGGGGCGTCCGTGCGGTCCGGGGTGCGGTCGGCGGCCGGGACGCGGGTGCCGGCGGGAGCGCGCAGCCGGGCGACCACCAGCAGGACCGCGGCGAGGGCGCAGGCGCCCACGCAGGCCCAGTACCAGGCGGTGACGGCGGTCAGCACGCCGGCGACGAACAGCCCGAGGCCCGCGAGGACCAGCAGCGCCGCGGCGACGATCACCGGCGACCCTCCGGCGCCGGGCGCCGGTCAGTCCCCGGCATGGCCGATCCGTCGTCCGGTCAGGGCGGAGAAGACGTGCGCCTCGCCCGGGCGGATGGTCACGTGCACGACCTCGCCCTTCGCCGGGGGCCGGCGCGCGTCGGCCCGCAACACCAGGGGCCGCTCGGTCGTCTCCGCGCCTCCGACCCCGCTGCCGGTCTGGAGTCGTCCGTAGGCGAAGGCGTCCGAGCCGAGCTCCTCCACCACCTGGACCTCGACCGGGAACCCCTCCCCGGCCCCGACGAACTGGACGGCCTCGGGCCGGAAGCCGAGCGTGGCGGTCCCCGTGCCGTCCTGCGCGAGGACGTCGAGCACCGAGCGGGAGAGCGGCACCGGGTGGCCGCCGAGGACGGCGCCGCCCTCGCGCAGCGGCACGGGAACGAGGTTCATGGCCGGGGAGCCGATGAAGCCGGCGACGAACTCGTTGACCGGCCGGTCGTAGAGGGCACGCGGGGTGTCCACCTGCTGGAGGACGCCCTCCTTGAGGACCGCGACCCGGTCGCCCATGGTCATGGCCTCGACCTGGTCGTGGGTGACGTAGACCGTCGTCGTCCCGAGCCGGCGCTGCAGGGCAGCGATCTCGGTGCGGGTCTGCACGCGGAGCTTGGCGTCGAGGTTGGACAGCGGCTCGTCCATGAGGAAGACCTGCGGGTTGCGGACGATCGCCCGGCCCATGGCCACCCGCTGCCGCTGGCCGCCCGAGAGCGCCTTGGGCTTGCGGTCGAGGTACTGCTCCAGGTCGAGCAACCGGGCTGCCTCGCGGACCCGGGCCAGCCGGTCCTCCTTGGACATGCCGGCGATCTTGAGCGCGAAGGCCATGTTGTCGGCCACCGTCATGTGCGGGTACAGCGCGTAGTTCTGGAAGACCATCGCGATGTCCCGCTCCTTGGGCGGGAGGTGCGTGACGTCCCGGTCGCCGATGCGGATCGCCCCGTCGGTGACGTTCTCGAGGCCGGCCAGCATCCGTAGGGACGTGGACTTGCCGCAACCCGACGGGCCGACCAGGACGAGGAACTCGCCGTCGGCGATGGACAGGTCGAGCGCGTCGACCGACGGGCGGGTCGCCCCCGGGTACACGAGCGTGGCCCGGTCGTAGGTGATGGCGGCCATGGCGTTCGTTCAGCATCCCTTCTGCGCCGGTGCAGAGCGCGCCCACTGTGACACGCAGGGTTCCCGGGGACCAGCGCCCCGCCCGGGGGGCACCCGTCCGGGCCGCCGACCGTGACCGGCCCGTGACCTGCGCGGACGGTGCGCGCGGTCTCCTCCCTCGGACAGGGCAGGTGTTGCATAACGGTTTCGGCAACGTGACCGGACGGCGTCGGCCGCGACGTTATGGTCCCCCGGCGTACCAGACGGGCCGGCAGCTGACCGGCCCGTTCGCACGTGACCACACGCCGCGGTCGACGACCGCGGGGACCCTGAAGGGACGTACATGACGATGCGCGCGACAGGCCGGCGCAAGGGTGCGCTGGCCGGCGGCCTGGGCGTGGCACTGGTGCTCGCCGGCTGCGGCGCCAGCGAGACCAGCGGGGGCGGCGGCGGGACCGCGGCGGCCTCCGACCTGACGATCGACTGCGCTCCGTACGAGGAGTTCGGCGACCTCGAGGGCGAGACGGTGAGCGTCTACACCTCGATCGTCGACCCCGAGGACCAGCCCCACATCGACTCCTACGTGCCGTTCGAGGAGTGCACGGGGATCGACGTGCAGTACGAGGGCTCGCGCGAGTTCGAGGCGCAGCTCGTCGTCCGCGTCCAGAGCGGCAACGCCCCCGACATCGCCTTCATCCCCCAGCCGGGGCTGCTGGCGACGCTCGTCGGCACCGGCGCGGTCGCCCCGGCCCCCGAGCAGGTCGAGGCGAACGTCGACGAGTACTGGGACGAGAGCTGGAAGGCCTACGGCACCGTCGACGGCACCTTCTACGCGGCTCCGCTGGGCGCCAACGCCAAGTCCTTCGTCTGGTACTCGCCGTCGGCGTTCCAGGACGCCGGCTACGAGGTCCCGACGACCTGGGACGAGATGGTCGCGCTCTCCGACGAGATCGCCGCCTCCGGCGCCAAGCCCTGGTGCGCCGGCATCGGCTCCGGGGACGCCACCGGCTGGCCGGCCACCGACTGGCTGGAGGACGTCGTCCTGCGCACCGCGGGTCCCGACGTCTACGACCAGTGGGTCGCCCACGAGATCCCGTTCGACGACCCGCAGATCGTCGAGGCGCTGGACACCGTCGGCGGCATCCTGAAGAACCCTGCCTACGTCAACGGCGGCCTCGGCGAGGTGCAGTCCATCGCCTCCACCGAGTTCGGCGACGCGGGCCTGCCCATCCTCGACGGCAGCTGCTGGATGCACCGCCAGGCGTCCTTCTACCAGGCCAACTGGCCCGAGGGCACCGAGGTCGCCGAGGACGGCGACGTCTTCGCCTTCCCGCTGCCGCCCATCGAGGGCGAGGGTGCGGCCCCCGTGCTCGGCGGTGGCGAGTTCACCGCGGCGTTCAACGACGACCCGGCGACCCAGGCGTTCCAGACCTACCTGTCCTCGGCGGACTGGGCCAACGTCAAGGCCCAGGTCTCCGGCCCCGGCTGGGTCAGCGCCAACACCGGCCTCGACGTCGAGAACCTGGTCTCCCCGATCGACCAGCTGGCCGCCGAGCAGTTCCAGAACCCGGACGCCGTCTTCCGCTTCGACGGGTCGGACCTGATGCCCGGTGAGATCGGTGCCGGTGCGCTGTGGACCGAGCTGACCAACTGGGTCGCGACCGACAAGCCGACCCAGCAGGTCCTCAGCGACGTCGAGAACGCCTGGCCGACGGCCTGATCACCGGAGTCCCGTCAGCCGCCGGCTGACGGGACCGCCGTACCCATCCCTGGAGACCGGGGGGACCGCAGCCGTGGCCGCGGTCCCCCCGGCCTTCCGTTGCCGGAGAGAGGCCGTCAGCCGTGCAGTGGTTCCTCGACGCGAGCACCACGGGGCACAAGCTCGCCCTGATGGTGGTCGCCATCCTCCTGTTCGCCGCCGTGATGGCAGCGATCCTGTTCGCCGTCGACCGGCCCCGGCGGGTGCCGAACTGGGTCGTCGCGGCCGGCTTCGTCGGCCCGACACTCCTGCTGCTCGCGGTGGGCCTGGTGTACCCCGCCCTCGACACCATCCGCGGGTCGTTCTACAGCCGGGACGGCTCGGAGTTCGTCGGCCTGGACAACTACGTCACGGTCTTCACCGAGGACAACTTCCAGACCGTCCTGCTGAACACCCTCCTGTGGGTGGTCCTCGTCCCGCTGGTGACCACCGGCCTCGGCCTGGTCTACGCCTACCTGGTCGACCGCACGCGGTTCGAGAGCCTGGCCAAGGCGCTGGTGTTCCTCCCGATGGCGATCTCGATGGTGGGCGCCGGGGTCATCTGGAAGTTCGTCTACGAGTACCGCCCCGACCAGCCCGGCGTGAACCAGATCGGCCTGCTCAACCAGCTGCTGGTCATGCTCGGCATGGAGCCGCGGCAGTTCCTGCTCGACGCGCCGTCGAACACCTTCTACCTGATCGTCGTGATGATCTGGATCCAGGCCGGCTTCGCCATGACGGTGCTGTCGGCGGCCATCAAGGCCATCCCCGATGACATCGTCGAGGCCGCCCGCCTCGACGGCGTCGGCGGCTTCCAGATGTTCCGCTACGTCACCGTGCCCAGCATCCGGCCCGCCCTGGTCGTCGTGCTGACGACGGTGGCGATCGTGACGCTCAAGGTCTTCGACGTGGTGCGGACGATGACTGGTGGCCAGTTCGGCACGAGCGTCGTGGCCAACGAGTTCTACACACAGGCCTTCCGCCAGTTCAACGTCGGTCTCGGCGCGGCCCTCGCCGTCCTGCTGTTCGTGCTGGTCGTCCCGATCATCGCCTACAACGTCCGACAGCTGCGTCTCGCCGAGGAGATTCGATGACCACGACCACCCCGGTCATGGCGCCCGTCCCCGCCGACGAGCGCCGGCTCACCCGGGCGGAACGCCGCGCGGGCGCCGCCCGGACGAAGCTCAGCTCCCCCGCGGCGTCGGTCATCGCGCTGGTCATCGCGGTGCTGTGGACGGTGCCGACCCTCGGTCTCCTCATCACCTCCTTCCGGCCGGAGCTCGACATCCGCCGCTCCGGCTGGTGGACGGTGTTCACCGACCCGTCGTTCACCGTCGACAACTACAACGAGGTCCTCTACGGCGGAGGGACGAACTTCGCCTCGCTGTTCGTCAACTCGCTGGTGATCACGCTGCCGGCGGTCGTCATCCCGATCTCGCTGGCGCTGCTGGCGGCCTACGCGTTCGCGTGGATCCCGTTCCGGGGACGCAACATCCTGTTCGTCGCCGTGTTCGCCCTGCAGGTCGTGCCGATCCAGGTGACGCTGATCCCGCTGCTGAGCCTCTACGTGGACACCGGGCTGGCCGGTTCCTTCTGGACCATCTGGCTGTCGCACTCGATCTTCGCGCTGCCGCTGGCGGTCTTCTTGCTGCACAACTTCATGAAGGAGATCCCCGCCTCGCTGGTGGAGGCCGCCCGGATGGACGGCGCCGGCCACGTGAAGATCTTCTTCCAGGTGCTGCTGCCGCTGCTGACGCCGGCCATCGCGGCGTTCGCCGTCTTCCAGTTCCTCTGGGTGTGGAACGACCTGCTCGTCGCGTTGACCTTCGCCGGCGGCGCGCCCGACGTCGTGCCGCTGACCGTGCGGGTCGCCGAACTCGCCGGCACACGCGGCTCGGACTGGTACCTGCTCGCGGCGGGGGCGTTCGTCTCCATCGTGCTGCCGCTGGCGGTGTTCCTGGGCCTCCAGCGCTACTTCGTGCGGGGCCTGCTGGCCGGGAGCGTCAAGGGCTGACGGAGGTCCCTGCGCCGTCGGAGGGTGCGGGCAGGCGGAGGGCCCCGGACGGGACGTCCGGGGCCCTCCGCGTCTCCGGCGCCGTCTCCGGCGCCGTCGCCCGCGCGGGGCCGGCACGGCGCCGTCCGCGGACCGGCCCCGGAACGCGACAGGGCCCCCGGACCGGTGGTCCGGGGGCCCTGTGCGGGGAGGCGTCAGGCGGTCGCGTGCTGCGTCTGCCGGCTGGCCGACGACGGCTCGGCGGAGCCGCGGGCGTCGAGGTCGCGCAGGTGCGACTCGAGGTAGGAGCGGAAGCGGGTGCGGTACTCGCGCTCGAAGGTCCGCAACTCCTCGATCTTGCGCTCGAGGTTCTGCCGCTTCTCCTCGAGGGGGCCCATGACCTCGCGGTGCCGGCGCTCGGCGTCCTGGTCGAGGGCGGCGGCCTTGGCGCGCGCCTCGCGCTCCATCGTGTCGGCGCGGGTGCGGGCGTCGTTGACCATCGACTCGGCGCGCTGGCGCGCCTCGTTGACCATCTGCTCGCTCTTGGCGCGGGCCTCGGCGACCAGCCGGTCGCTCTGGGTCTTAGCGCCGGCGACCATCTGGTCGGCCTGGGCCTTGGCCTCGTTGACGTAGCGGTCGGCGGTCTCCGACGCCAGCGCCAGCATCCGGGACGCGCGGGTGGTGTCGTCCTCGCGCGCCGCCGCCGGCGGCGGGACCGGTGCGGGAGCCGGGGCCGGCTCCGGGGCGACCGGCTGGGCGGCGACCCGGCCGGTGCCCGAGCCGGCGCGCAGCTCGTTGTTCTCCTCGATGAGGCGGGCGAGCTCGGCCTCCACCACGTCGAGGAACGCGTCGACCTCGTCCTCGTCGTAGCCACGCTTACCGATCGGCGGCTTCTTGAAGACGACGTTGTGCACGTCGGCTGGCGTGAGTGGCAAGGGGCTCACCTCGGGTCGGACGGCGGGTACGGGTTCTGTCGGATCACGCGCGGGGCGCGCGCACGTCGGTCACGCGGTGAGGGCGAGACCGGACGTGATGCTCCGCAGGATGTAGACGGCGATCAATAACACCATGAACGCGAGGTCCAGGCGGATGGACCCCAGGTTCAGGGGCGGGATCACCTTCCGGATCGCCTTGAGCGGCGGGTCGGTGGTCGCGTACACGACCTCCAGGCCCGCGGCGACGAAGCCGGACGGGCGCCAGCTGCGCGCCAGCACCATCACCCAGTCCACGACGAAACGCGCGAACAGCAGGATCAGGAAGACGAGCAGGATCGACGACACGATCTGCCAGAAGAGAGCCACTGTCCTCGCTCGTCCCGGGGCACCTGCGGTGCCGTCTCTGCCTTCCCTCCAGCGCCCCGGCCGACGGCTCAGGACTCGGGGAAGGACCCACCCTCGCGGATCTTGGCCTTGTCCTCGGCCGTCACGTCGACGTCCCGCGGGCTGAGCAGGAACACCTTGGCCGTGACGGGCTCGATGCTACCGCGCAGACCGAACACGAGGCCCGCGGCGAAGTCCACCAGTCGCCGCGCGTCGGCGTGGTCGAGCTCGGTCAGGTTCATGATGACCGGGCTGCCCTCGCGGAACGCCTCGCCGATGGCGCGGGCCTCGTTGTAGGTCTTGGGGTGCAGCGCGGTGATCCGGTAGGGCTGCGCCACCGGAGCCGGCTCCGGCGCGGCGACCGGCTCGCGGGCGGCCAGGCCCGCGGCCGCGCCACCGGTGCCGCCACTCACCGAGCCCAGGCGGGACGGGCCCGACGCCGCGGCCGGGGCGGCGGCGGGGGCCGACGGCGGCTGCTGGGCCAGGCCGAGGCGGGTCGCGCCCGCGCGGCGGAGGGGGGCGGGCTCGGGCGCGGCCGCCGCGGCGACGCGGGGGCCGGGGCGGTCCTCGTCGGCGCGGTCACCGGGGCGGCGGTCGCCGAAGCGGTCGTCGAAGCGGTCGCCGTCGAGGCGGTCACCGGCGGGACGGCGGCCCTCGTCGGCGCGGTCGCCGGCGTAGGAGTCGTCGAACCGGTCGTAGCGGCGCTCGTCGTAGCGGCCCGAGTCGTACCGGCCGGCGTCCGGCCGCGGGGCCTCCAGGCGCCCGGAGTCGTAGCGGGCGTCGTCGTAGCGACCCTCGTCGTACCGGCCGTCGTCGTAGCGGCCGTCGTCGTAGCGGCCCTCGTCGTACCGGTCGTGGTGGTCGGACTGGCGGGCGTCGTAGCGCCCGTAGGCGCGGGCGTCGTCGTCCTCAACGAGCCCGAGGTACATGCCCATCCTCCGCATGGCGCCGGCCATCAGACGACCTCCTCCGGCGTCCCGGGTGGGACCCCTGTGACTGGTGTGACTGCGGGCGAGGGTAGGGGCCGGGGACCGAAGAGCGCGGTTCCGACACGCACCAGCGTGGCGCCGGCCGCGATCGCCTCCTCGAGGTCGCCGCTCATGCCGGCCGACAGTTCCGCGGCGCCGGGGTGGTCGGCCCGCACGCGGTCGACGACCGCGGCCAGCCGCGCGAAGGCGGGGCCGGGTTCCTCGTCGCGCGGGGCGACGGCCATGAGGCCGCGCAGCCGCAGCCCGGGCAGGTCGGCGACGGCGTCGGCGAGGGCCGGGACGTCGTCCGGGGCGGCGCCGCCGCGCTCGGTGATCTCCCCCTCGGCGCCGCCGAGGTCGACCTGCACGAAGACCTCGACCGGGCGGCCGGCCTCCTCCCCCGCCCGGGCCAGCGTCCGGGCCAGCGGGAGCCGGTCGACGGAGTGGACGACGGCGCCGGTGCGGGCGACCGCGGCGGCCTTGTTGCGCTGCAGCTGCCCGATGAAGTGCCACTCCAGCGGCAGGTCGGCGAGCTCGGCCACCTTGGCGGTGAGCTCCTGGGCGCGGTTCTCGCCGAACGCCGCCTGGCCGAGCGCGGCGAGCTCGCGGACGTCGTCGGCCGTCCGCGTCTTGCTCACCGCCACCAGCGCCACCGAGGCGGGGTCGCGCCCGGCGGCGCGGGCCGCGGCGGCGATGCGCTCGCGGACGGCGCGCAGGCGGTCGGCCGGGGTGGTCATGCCGACGATCATCCCCGGTGACGGACTGGAACGGCCCTCCTGCAGGGGCCCGCCGCGAGCCTGCGAGGGGCGGGGGGGCAGGAGGGTCCTTCATCCGAGCCAGGTGACGCCGGCCTGGCGGCCGGTGACGCCGTCGCGGCGGTGGCTGTAGAGCCGCCGGTCCTCGACGGTGCAGCGCGGGTCGTGCACCACCTGGACCAGCCCCGCGCGGCCGAGCAGCTCGGCGAGCCCGGCGCGCAGGTCGAGCCCCGGCGTGCCCCTCCGCGTGCGCACGGCGGCCGCGGGCGCCACCCGGGCCACCTGGGCCTGCATCTCCCGCGGGACCTCGTAGCAGGCGCCGCAGACGGCCGGGCCGAGCAGCGCTGTGGTGTCGGCCGGGCGGCTGCCCAGCCGCGCCATGGCCGCCAGGGTGGCCCGGACGACGCCCTGCCGGACCCCCTCCCGGCCGGCGTGGACGGCGGCGACCACGCCGGCGACCGGGTCGGCCAGCAGCACCGGCACGCAGTCGGCGACCAGCACGCAGAGCACCAGGCCGGGGGTGCGGGTCACCAGGGCGTCAGTCGCCGGAAGCGGCCGCTCGGCCGGGCCGTCGACGACCGCGACGCCGGTGCCGTGGACCTGGTCCATCCAGACCAGCCGGTCGCCGGGCACGCCCAGCTCGCGGGCGAGCCGCTCCCGGTTGGCGGCGACGTCGGCCGGGTCGTCGCCGACGTGGCCGCCGAGGTTGAACGAGTCGTAGGGCGCACGCGAGCGACCGCCCCGCCGGTCGGTGACGACCCGCCGGGGTCGCACCGCCGGCGGGGCGGCCGGTCGAAGGACCCCCTCGCCCCCCACCGCTCGCACGCTCGCGGCGGGCCCCTGCGAGGGGGCCGGAGAACGCGGTCCCTCCGTCACTGGCGGAGGAACTCCGGGATGTCGAGCTCCTCCTCGAAGTCCTCGTTGCCCAGCGGCCGGCGGCCCGCGGCGGCGCCCGCCGTGTGGTTCTGCACCGGGGGCAGCGGCGGGACGGTGATCCCGCCGCCGGCCGGCGGGGCCGGGCGGACCGGGGCCGGGCTGACGGGCGCCGGGGCGACCGCGGGCGCCGGCGGGACCAGGCGCTCCCCCGTCGCGCGCGGCGCGGCCGAGGCCACCGGCGGCGGGCTGCCGCCGAACCGGCTGGGCGCCGGCGGGGCGGCCGGGGCCGCCGCGGGCGCGGCCGCGACGGCGGCGTCCTTGCGGGTGGAGGGCCGGCCGCCGTCGAAGCCCGCGGCGATGACGGTCACGCGGACCTCGTCGCCCAGGGCGTCGTCGATGACGGCACCGAAGATGATGTTGGCGTCGGCGTGCGCGGCGTCGGAGACCAGCGAGGCGGCCTCGTTGATCTCGAACAGGCCGAGATCCGAGCCGCCGGAGATCGACAGCAGGACGCCGTGGGCGCCCTCCATCGAGGCCTCCAGCAGCGGGCTGGCGATGGCCTGCTCGGCGGCCAGCAGCGCGCGGTTGTCCCCGCGGGCGCTGCCGATGCCCATGAGCGCCGACCCGGCGCCGGACATGACCGACTTGACGTCGGCGAAGTCGAGGTTGATCAGGCCGGGGGTGGTGATCAGGTCGGTGATGCCCTGGACACCGGAGAGCAGCACCTGGTCGGCGGTGCGGAAGGCGTCCATCACGCTGACGTTGCGGTCGCCCAGCTGCAGCAGCCGGTCGTTGGGGATGACGATGAGCGTGTCGCACTCGTTGCGCAGCTCCTCGATCCCCGACTCGGCCTGGACCGCGCGGCGCTTGCCCTCGAAGGAGAACGGCCGCGTGACCACGCCGATGGTGAGCGCGCCGAGTTTGCGGGCGATCGAGGCGACGACCGGCGCGCCGCCGGTGCCGGTGCCGCCGCCCTCGCCAGCGGTCACGAAGACCATGTCGGCGCCCTTGAGCACCTCCTCGATCTCCTCGCGGTGGTCCTCGGCGGCCTGGCGGCCGACGTCGGGCTGCGCGCCGGCGCCGAGGCCGCGGGTGAGCTCGCGGCCGACGTCGAGCTTGACGTCGGCGTCGCTCATCAGCAGCGCCTGGGCGTCGGTGTTGATGGCGATGAACTCCACCCCCTTCAGACCGACCTCGATCATCCGGTTGACCGCGTTCACACCGCCGCCGCCGATGCCGACGACCTTGATGACCGCGAGGTAGTTGTGCGGAGGTGTCATGTGGGGCTCCCGACCTCGACCCTCATCCTCAAGTACAGACTTAGTGTTATGTCAACTGGGTCGACGCGGACGAAGTTAGGTGGGCCGCGTCGGGCCCTACAAGCACCCTCCCCGGCCCGGCGTGTCGCCACGTCGACACCTCACCGTCACCGGGCGACCCGGGTGTCACAAGCACACCACGGTCGGTGACGACCCGCCTGCCGCAGGTCTCATCCCGGGGTCGAGACCCGGGACCGCGGTGCTCCCGGGACGAATCGGATCCGCGCAGCGTGTCGGGCGTGTCGCGGCTCGGGCGTGTCGGCGGCGCGCCGTCCCGGCTGCCGTCCGCGAACGGCCGCACACGGAGGGCGAGCGGCCCGCGGGCTCAGCGCAGGACGACGGCGCGCGGCGAGCTGACGTCGATCGTCGTCGCGGGCTCCAGCCCACCGGATGCGACCTGGGCCAGCAGCGCGACCAACGCCGCGGCCTTGTCGGCGGCGTCGTCGGCGCCGCCCCAGACGACGGTGGTGCCGTCGGCCAGGGTGAGCGTCACGTCCTCGCCGGTGGTGGCCCGCGCGCCGGTGACCTGCGCGCGGACGTCGACCGGCAACGACACCAGCGCGCCGAGCGCGGCCCGGGTGGCCGGGTCGTCCGGGCCGGGCGCGGCGACCTCGAGCGGGACGACGCCGTCGGGCGCCTCGCCGGTGACGGTGTCGAACAGCACACCGTCGCGGTCGACCAGCGAGCGCGTGCCGGCCTGCTCGACGACGGCGACCGGCCGCCGCTCGACCACGGTGACGACGACGCTGCGCGGCCAGCCGCGGGTCACCGTGACGTCGGCCACCTGCGGCAGCCGGGCCACCCGCGCGGCGGCGGCGTCGACGTCGACCCGCAGCAGCGGCGTGCCCTCCGCGACGCCGGCGGCGGTGCGCACCTGCTCGGCGGTGAGCGTGGTGGCGCCGTCGACGCGGACGGACCGCACGGCCAGCAGCGGGCTCGCCCACACCGCCCACCCCGCCGCGGCGACGAGCACGACGGCGACCGCGGCCAGCAGGATCCGGCGCCGGCGGCGGTCGGCCGCGCTGAGCCGCCGCCTCCGGCGGGCCGGCCGGGCGACCTCGGCCGGGACACCGCGCTCCCGGTCGGCGGTCGTCAGGCCGGTGCGGCTCACCGCGCCGCGCCCTCCGCGCCGGCGGTCCCGCCGCCGAGGGCGGTGAGCACCTCGGGGCCGAGCATCGAGACGTTGCCCGCGCCCATGGTGATCACCACGTCGCCGGGGCGGGCGCGGCCGGCCAGCGCCGGGGCCGCCGCCGACCAGGACGGCTCGAAGGCCACCCGGTCCGGCGGCAGCGGCACGGCGTCGGCGACCAGCGCGCCGGTGATGCCGGGCACCGGGTCCTCCCGGGCGCCGTAGACGTCCATCACCACCACCTCGTCGGCCAGGCCCAGGGCCTCGCCGAAGGCGCCCGCGAACTCGCGGGTGCGGCTGTACAGGTGCGGCTGGAACGCGACGACGACCCGCCCCTCCCCCGCCACCGCGCGGGCGGCGTGCAGCTGGGCGGTCACCTCGGTCGGGTGGTGGGCGTAGTCGTCGTAGACCCGCACGCCCGCGGCGACGCCCTTGAGCTCGAACCGGCGGTGCACCCCGCCGAAGCGCTCGAGCCCGGTGACCAGCCCGTCGGCGGGCAGGCCGAGCTCGAGGCCGGCCAGCAGCGCGGCGGCGCTGTTGCGGGCCATGTGCTCACCGGGCACCCGGATCCGGACCCGGCCGAGCACCGCGCCGTCGAGGACCGCGGTCCAGCTCGTGGCGTCCGGGCCGACGTCGAGGTCGACGATCCGCAGGTCGGCGTCCTCGGCGGTGCCGTAGGTGCGCACCCGGGCCGGCGTCGGGACCCCGCGCAGCCGGGCGGAGCCCGGGTCGTCGGCGCACAGGACGACGAACCCGGCGGGGTCCACGGTGCCGAGGAACCGGTCGAAGGCCGCCTCGACCGCGGCCAGGTCGCCGTAGTTGTCCAGGTGGTCGGCCTCGACGTTGGTGACGATCGCGCCGTGCGGGGCCAGCAGCAGGAACGAGCGGTCGCTCTCGTCGGCCTCGGCGACGAAGACGTCGCCCTCCCCCGCGTGCGCGTTGCTGCCGGACTCGTTGAGCGTGCCGCCGATGGCGAAGGAGGCGTCGACGCCGCAGGCCTGCACGGCGACGGTGAGCATCGAGGTGGTCGAGGTCTTGCCGTGGGTGCCGGCGACGGCGACGCTGCGCAGCCCGGCCATCACCGCGGCCAGCGCCACCGCCCGCGGCAGCACGAGCAGCCCCCGGGCCCTCGCTGCGGCCAGCTCCGGGTTGTCCTCCCGGATCGCCGAGGAGACGACGACGCTGTCGGCGTCGCCGAGGTGGGCCGCGTCGTGCCCGACCTCCACCCGCGCGCCCAGCGCCCGCAGCGCCAGCAGGGTCGGGGTGTCGCGGCGGTCGCTGCCGGAGACCGGCACCCCGCGGGCCAGCAGGATCCGGGCGATGCCGCTCATGCCGGCGCCGCCGATGCCGATGAAGTGCACCGCGCCCAGCTGCTCCAGCGAGGGCACCGGCGCGGTCCACGCGGCGGTCGCGTCAGCGGTCACCGGTCGCCACCTCCAGGACGATGTCGGCCAGCCGCTCGTCGGCGTCGGGCACCCCGGCCGCGGCGGCGTGCGCGGCGTACCCGGACAGTGCCGCGGGGTCGGTGAGCAGGGGCAGCAGGGTCGCCTGGATCCAGGCGGGCGAGAGGTCGGCGTCGTCGACCAGGAGGCCGCCGCCGGCCTCGACCACCGGCAGCGCGTTGCGCCGCTGCTCGCCGTTGCCGATGGGCAGCGGCACGAACGCCGCGGGCAGCCCGACCGCGGACAGCTCGGCCACGGTCACCGCGCCCGAGCGGCACAGCGCCAGGTCCGCGGCGGCGTAGGCGAGGTCCATCCGCTCCAGGTAGTCGACCACCACGTAGGGCGCGGCACCGGCCGGCCGCGGCGGCACCTCGACGTCGGTGTTCTTGGGGCCGCGGGCGTGCAGCACCTGCACCCCGGCGGCGGTGAGCGCGTCGGCCGCGGCGACCGCCGCCCGGTTGAGCGACGCCGCGCCCTGCGAGCCGCCGAACACCAGCAGCGTGGGCCGGTCGGCGTCCAGGCCGAAGGCGGCGCGGGCCTCGGCGCGGCGGGCGGCGCGGTCCAGGCCGCTGATCGCCGTCCGCAGCGGCATGCCGACGTGCTCGCCGCGGTGCAGCGGCGTGCCGGGCACGGTCACCGCCACCCGGGCGGCGATCCGCGCGCCGATCCGGTTGGCCAGCCCCGGCAGCGCGTTCTGCTCGTGCACCACCACCGGCACCCCCGCCCGCCGCGCGGCCAGGTAGGCCGGCAGCGCCACGTACCCGCCGAACCCGACGACGACGTCGGCGGCGAGCTCGTCGAGCAGCGCGCGGGTGTCGCGGACCGAGCGGCGCACCCGGCCGGGCACGCGCAGCAGGTCCAGCGTGGGCCTGCGGGGCAGCGGGACCGGCGGGATCAGCCGCAGGTCGTAGCCGCGCGCGGGCACCAGCCGGGTCTCCATGCCGCGGGCGGTACCCAGGCAGGTGACCCGCAGGGCGGGGTCCCGCCGCCGCAGGGCGTCGGCCAGGGCCAGCATCGGCTCGATGTGGCCGCCGGTGCCGCCGCCGGCGAGGACGACCGACGGCGCGCTCACCGGGACCGCCCCGGGCGGTCGGCCGGGCGCACGGGGCCGCGGTCGGCGGGCCGGGCGGGCACCCGGTCGCGGTCGGGACGGCGGGCCGCGGGGGGCGGCACCCGGCGCTCGGCCGGGCGGTCCTCGGCGGGCCGGCGCACCGGGTGGGCCTCCACCGGGCGGCGGGGCAGAGGGCGGGGCGCGCGCTCGGGCCGGGACCGGGGCGGCCGGACCGGGTCGACGGCGTGGGCGGGGACGGGCAGGAGCCAGCGGGCCAGGCGACCGCGGGGGGTGCGGCGCAGGTGCTCGATGGCCTCGGGCTCGGATCTTGCGAAGCGGATGAGGAGTCCCACGATGAAGAGGGTGAGCACCAGCGAGGTGCCACCGGCGGAGACCAGCGGCAGGGTGACCCCGGTGACCGGGAGCAGGCCCACCACGTAGCCCATGTTCAGGGCCGCCTGGCCGACCAGCCAGACGGTGATCGCCACGCTGGCCAGCGACACGAAGCGGTCGGTGGCGCGGCGGGCGATGCGGAAGCCGGCGTAGGCCAGCACCGCGTAGAGGGTGATCACGACGAGGCAGCCGAGGAAGCCGAGCTCCTCGCCGATGATCGCGAAGATGTAGTCCGACTCGGCCTCGGGCAGCAGGTTCCACTTCATGGCGCTGTTGCCCAGGCCCACGCCCCACAGGCCGCCGTTGGCCAGCGCGTAGAAGCCGCGGATGGCCTGGAAGCCGGTGTCGGTGGGGTCGTCGAAGGGGTGGAGGAAGGCGGTGATCCGCTCCATCCGGTACGGCTCGGCCATGACCATGAGCACCACGGCGGTGACCACGGTCGCGCCGCCCACCGCCCACAGCCGCCAGGGCAGGCCGCCGGCGTAGAGCAGGCCCGAGACCACGAGCAGCAGGCTGATCACGGCGCCGAAGTCCGGCTCGAGCATGAGGAGCAGGGACAGCAGAGCGAACACCGGCAGCAGCGGGAGCAGCAGCGTCTTGACCGTCAGGTGCCGCCCGTGGACGGCGAGCACGTGCGCCCCCCACAGGGAGACGACGAGCTTGGACAGCTCGGAGGGCTGGAAGTCGGTGAACCCGAGGCTGATCCAGGCCCGCGAGCCGTTGTACATGACGCCGATGCCCGGGATCAGCACCGCCACCAGCAGGACGACGACGACCAGCAGCGCGATCGGCGACCAGCGCCGCACCCACCCGGCCGGCAGCCGCACCGCCACGCCGAGGGCGACCAGGCCGAGCGCGGCGAACAGCAGCTGGTCCACGCCCGGGCGCCAGGCCGGCTGGTCGGCCAGCGCCGCCTCGATCGCCGAGGCGGAGAAGACCATGACCAGCCCGATGGCCAGCAGCAGCCCGGCCGCGCCGATCACCAGGTGGCAGCTGGTCATCGGCCCGTCGAGCCAGGCCGGCCCGCGCAGCCGCGGCCGCGCCGCGGCCGCGGGCACCCGGCGGGCCGTGCGGCGGGGGCGGGTGGACTCGCTCCGGCCGTCCATCCCGCCATCGTCGCCGCTGCGCCCGCGCAGCGTGAGCACCGACGGCGCGTGTCGCGTCCGGTCGCCGCCGACCGGGCCCCGCGGTGAGGTTCCGGAGCGGCCCCCTCGCAGGGGCCCCCGCCGGGCGTGCGAGAGCAAGGACCCCCCTGCCCCCCACCACTCGCAGGCTCGCGGCGGGACCCTGCAGGCAGGCCAGGCGGGGAGGTCCTTTCTCACAGCCCGGTGATGGAGAGCCAGTCGGCGTAGAACAGGCCCAGCCCGAAGGCCACGGCCATGCCGGTCACCAGCCAGAACCGCACGATCACGGTGTTCTCCGCCCACCCGGCGAGCTCGAAGTGGTGGTGCAGCGGGGCCATGCGGAACACCCGCCGCCGGGTGGCGCGGAAGAAGGCCACCTGGATGACCACCGACAGCGTCACCGCGACGAACAGGCCGCCGAGGACGATCAGCAGCAGCTCGGTGCGGGTGACCACGGCCAGGCCCGCGAGCAGGCCGCCGAGGGCCAGCGAGCCGGTGTCACCCATGAAGATCCGCGCCGGGCTCGTGTTCCACCACAGGAAGCCCAGGCACGCGCCGAGCCCCGCGGCGGCGACCAGCGTGACGTCGAGCGGGTCGCGCACCTGGTAGCAGCCGTCGACCAGCGCGCCGGAGCAGTCGTGGGTGAACTGCCAGAACGAGATGATCGTGTAGGCGCCGCAGACCATCGCCGAGCAGCCGGCCGCCAGCCCGTCCAGCCCGTCGGTGAGGTTCACCGCGTTGGAGAACCCGGCGATGAACAGGTAGGCGAGGATCACGAAGCCGACCGAGCCGAGGAACAGCGGGTCGATGTCGCGGACGAAGGAGACGAACTCCGAGGCCGGGGTGACCCCGGCCTCGTCCGGGAAGTTGATCGCGAGCACCGCGAAGGCGACCCCGATTACCAGCTGCCCGACCAGCTTCGAGGTCTTGTTCAGCCCGAGGCTGCGCCGGAAGCGGATCTTGAGGTAGTCGTCGAGGAACCCGACGGTGCCCAGGCCCACCATGAGGAACAGCACCAGCAGGCCGCTGGCGGTCACCCCCCGGTTGGGCTGCCCGACGAGGAACAGGTGGGAGATCAGGTAGCCGCCGACGGTCGCCCCGACGATGACGGTGCCGCCCATGGTGGGCGTGCCCTTCTTCGACAGGTGGCTCTCGGGGCCGTCGTCGCGGATCTCCTGCCCGAACCCGCGCCGGCGGAAGGCCCGCACGGCCAGCGGGGTGCACAGGATCGAGATGAACAGCCCGAAGGCCGCCGCGATCAGGACGGACTTCACGCGCCTGCCCCGGCGGTCAGCAGGCCGTCGGCCAGGACCTCCAGCCCGTGGGCCCGGCTGGCCTTCACCAGCACGACGTCACCGGGCACCAGCACCTCCGAGAGCAGGTCGAGAGCGGCCGCTCGGTCGGGCACGGACGCGACCTGCGTCCCGCGGCCCTCCCCGTGGCGGGCACCGGCGGCCGTGGCACCCGACACCATCCCTACCGCATCGGGTCCGACGGCGACGAGCAGGTCGACCCCGGCGGCGACCGCGTCGCGGCCCAGCCGCTCGTGCTCGGCGTCGGCGTCGGGCCCGAGCTCGGCCATCCCGCCCAGGACGGCGACCCGCCGGGTCGCGGGCAGCCCGGCGAGCGCGGCCAGCGCGGCGCGCATGGACTCGGGGTTGGCGTTGTAGGCGTCGTTGACGACGGTCACGCCATCGGCGCGGCGGGTGACCTCCATGCGCCAGCGGCTGCGCGGCTCCGCGGCCGACAGCGCCCGCGCCACGGCGGCGGGGGCCATGCCGGCGGCGAGCGCGGCGGCCGCGGCCGACAGCGCGTTGGCCACCTGGTGCTCCCCCACCACCTGCAGCGCGACGGGGTGCTCCTCGCCGCCGGCGAGGAGGGTGAACCGGGCGCGCGCGGCGTCGTCGAGGGTGACGCCGGTGGCGCGGACGTCGGCGCCGCCGGACCGGCCGGTGGTGACCACCCGGGCGCAGGTGCGCGGCGCCATGCCGGCCACCCGCGGGTCGTCGGCGTTGAGGACGGCGGTGCCGGTCTCCGGCAGCGCCTCCACCAGCTCGCCCTTGGCCTGCGCGATGACGTCGGCCGAGCCGAACTCGCCGAGGTGGGCGGAGCCGACGTTGAGCACCACGCCGACGTCGGGCCGGGCGACCGCGCACAGCCGGGCGATGTGCCCGACGCCGCGCGCGCCCATCTCCAGCACCAGGTGGCGGGTGCCCTCGTCGGCGGACAGCACGGTCAGCGGCAGGCCGATGTCGTTGTTGAACGAGCCGGGCGGGCTGACGGTCGGGCCGGCGGCGGCGAGCACCTGGCCGAGCAGGTCCTTGGTGGAGGTCTTGCCCGAGGAGCCGGTGATGCCGAGCGTCAGCAGCCCGCCCGCGGTCAGCCGGGCGTGCACCGCGGCGGCCAGCCGGCCCAGGGCGTCCACCGTGTCGTCGACGACCAGCGCCGGCAGCGGTCCTCCGGGGCGGGTGGTCAGCGCGGCGACGGCGCCGGCGGCGGCCGCGGCGTCGAGGAACCCGTGCCCGTCGACCCGCTCGCCGGCGACCGCGACGAACAGGTCGCCGGCGGCAGTGGTGCGGGAGTCGAGGGTGACGCCGGTGACGGTCGCCGCCGGGTCGGCGGCGGGCGTGAGCGCGGCGCCGACGGCCTCCGCGACCTCGGCGAGGGTCAGGGCGATCACCGGCGCGCCGCCCCGGCGGCCGCCGCGGTGAGGACCTCGCGGAGCACCGCGCGGTCGTCGAACGGCGTCACGGTGCCGGCGACCTCCTGACCCGTCTCGTGTCCCTTGCCGGCGACCAGGACGGTGTCCCCGGGCCGGGCCAGCTCCACCGCGCGGGCGATGGCCGCCCGGCGGTCGCCGATCTCCTCCACGCTGCCGCGCCGCTCCGCCGGCACGCCCGCGAGGACGGCGGCGCGGATGGCGGCCGGGTCCTCCGAGCGCGGGTTGTCGTCGGTGACGACGAGGTGGTCGCTGCCCAGCGCCGCGGCGGCGCCCATCGCGGGGCGCTTGCCGGGGTCGCGGTCACCGCCACAGCCGAGCACGGTCACCAGCCTGCCGGTCGTGGCGCCACGCAGCGCGGCGAGCGCCGAGGCGACGGCGTCAGGGGTGTGCGCGTAGTCGACGACCGCGGTGAACGGCTGGCCGGCGTCCACCGGCTCCATCCGCCCGGGGACCACGGCGGTGGCGATCCCCTCGAGCGCCGCGGCCACCGGCACGCCGACGGCGTCGAGCAGCGCGACGGCGAGCACGGCGTTGGTGACGTTGAACCGGCCGGGCAGCCGGACGCGGGCGGGCCACGTGCCGCCGGGGCCGGTGAGGGTGAACACCGAGCCGCCGTCGGGGGCCGGCGCGACGCCGGTGGCGGCCCAGTCGGCCGGGTTCCCCTCGGCGGACACGGTGACCGCGCGCCCGCCGAGCATCCCGGCCAGCCGGCGGCCGTGCCCGTCGTCGACCACGACGACCTCGCGGGCGGCGCGGCCGTCGAACAGCAACGCCTTGGCCTGGAAGTAGTCCTCGAGGTCGCGGTGGAAGTCGAGGTGGTCCTGGCTGAGGTTGGTGAACCCGGCCGCGGCGAAGGGGACGCCGCCGACCCGGCCCTGCACCAGCGCGTGGCTGGAGACCTCCATGACCACGGTGTCGACGCCGGACTCGGCCATGGTGGCCAGCAGCGCGTGCAGCACGGGCGCCTCGGGCGTGGTGCGGACGCTGGGGAAGGCCGTCTCGGCGCCGCGGGCGCGGGTGCGGGTCTGCACGGTGCCGAGCAGCCCGGTGCCGCGCCCGGCGGCGGCCAGGCCCGCCTCGACCAGGTACGCCGTCGTCGTCTTGCCGTTGGTGCCGGTGATGCCGACGACCGGCAGCCGGCGGGCCGGCTCGCCGTAGACGCGGGCGGCGACGTCGCCGAGCAGGGCGCGCGGCGCGTCGACGACGCACACCGGCAGGCCCGTGGCGACCGCCTGGTCGCGGCCGGCGGGGTCGGTGAGGACGGCGACCGCGCCGCGGGCGGCGGCGTCGGCGGCGAAGCGGGCGCCGTGCGTGCGGGCGCCGGGCAGGGCCGCGTAGAGGTCGCCCGGGCGCACCTCGGGGGTGGCCAGGGTCACCCCGTGCACCGGCGTGGCGGGGTCCCCCTGGACGGGGTCGCCGACGAGGTCGCGCAGCGCGCTGAGGGCGAGCGGGCGGGTCCCCGCTGGCCGGGGCACCGACCCGGTTCCGGTCGGGCTCACGTCTTCCCAATCTACCGTCGGCACCCGCCCGCCCCGCGCACCCGCACGGCCTCGGCGGTGCGCGACTAGTCGCCGGCGGGACCGCCGGTCGCGGCCTCGGCGAGGTCCTCGCCGGTGAGCGCGAAGTCCGGCCGCGGCGTCCCCGACGGCACCACGCCGCGCTCGGTGAGCACGTAGCGCATGACGTCGGCGAACACGGGTGCGGCGACCTGGCCGCCCTCGGCGGAGCTGCTGGGCCGCTCGAGGTCGACGGCGACGACGTACTGCGGGTCGTCGGCGGGGGCGAACCCGACGAACGTCGTCACGTAGCCGCCGCCCGCGTAGCAGCCGCACTCCGGGTTGGCCCGCTGCGCCGTCCCGGTCTTGCCGGCCACCCGGTAGCCCTCGACCTCGCCCAGCGGCGCGGTGCCGCCCGGGCCGACGACGGCCTCGAGCATGTGGGCGAGGTCGTCGGCGGTGGCCTCGCTGACCACCCGGGTGGGCTCGGGCGCGTCCGGCGTCGACCTCGTCCCGTCGGGCGCGGTGACCGAGTCCACGATGCGCGGCGCGACCCGGACGCCGCCGTTGGCGATGGCCTGGAAGACCGAGGCCATCTGCAGCGTCGTCACCGACACGCCCTGGCCGATGGCGATGTTGGCCGCGCGGCTCTCCTCCCACTCGTCGGAGTCCGCGAGCAGGCCGCCGCTCTCGCCGGGCAGCTCGACGCCGGTCTCCTCCCCCACCCCGAAGGCGCGCAGGTACCGCTCGAGCGTGGCGTCGCCGACCTCGCGGGCCAGCATGATCGTCCCGACGTTGCTGGACTTGGCGAGGATGCCGGTCACCGTCCAGTCGACCGGGGCGTGGTCGTGGGCGTCGGTGACGACGGCGTCGCCGGCCTGGATGTGGCCGTTGACGTTCAGCACCCGGTCCGGGGTGGCCTTCCCCTCCTCGATGGCGGCGGCCATGGTCACCGCCTTCATCACCGAGCCCGGCTCGAAGACGCTGGTCACGGCGGGGTTGCCGAGCAGCTCCGGGTCGGTGCTGCCGGCCTGGGCGGGGTCGTAGCCGGGGCAGGAGCCCATCGCGACCACCTGGCCGGTGTGCACGTCGAGCACCACGGCCGAGGCACGGGTGGTCGCGCCGTCGGAGCAGGCCTCCGCCAGCCGCTGCTCGGTCGTGAACTGGACGTCCTGGTCGACGGTCAGCTCGACGGTGCTGCCGTCGGTGGCCGGCGTCGACTCGTCGATGCCCGAGGGGATGGGGTGGCCGCCGCTGCCGACCTCGACCCGCCGCATGCCGTCGGTGCCGCCGAGCTCGTCCTGGAACTGCAGCTCGATTCCGGCCAGCCCGTCGCCGTCGCGGCCGACGAAGCCGACGACCTGGCCGCCCACGGCCCCGGTCGGGTAGAGCCGGACCGGGTCGTCCTCGAAGACGATCCCGGCCAGGCCCAGGGCGTCGATGGCGTCGACGGTCTCCGGTGAGACCTGGCGGGCGAGGACGACGTAGCGGCCGTCGCGGGCGAGCAGCTCGGTGAGCTCGGGCACCGGCACGTCGAGCAGGGCGGTCAGCGCGAGCGCCGTCCGCTCGGGGTCCTCCACGACGGTGGGGTCGGCGACGACCCGGGAGGCGTCGACGGTGTAGGCGAACGGGTGGCCGTTGCGGTCGACGATCGCGCCGCGCAGCGCGGAGATGGGGTACTCGGCGAGCCGGTCCTGCTCGGCGGCGTTGGCGTAGTCGGCGCCGTCGACGCCCTGCAGCAGCACGAGCTTGCCGGCGACGACCAGCAGCGGGACGACGACGAGCACCAGCCCCCACCGGAGCCGCTTGGCGCCCATCCGCAGCGGCCGGCCCACCCGCCGGCTGCCCGGGGCGCGCCGCGGCACGAAGGCGCCCGAGCGGGGCAGCGGCTCGCGCGGGCCGCGGGGACCGCCGGCGCGCGGGACGGGTCGGGGCAGCGCGCCCCGGCCGCCGCGGGCGGCGGCGCGCGGGGCGGTGCGGCGGGCGGGCTCGGGACCGGGGGCGGGCGGGAGCACGCTCAGCCCTCGTCCCCGGCCGCGGCGGGGTCCGGGGCCGGCTCCGGGGTGCCGCGCAGGGTGGCGCTGCCGTCGGCGCCGATCACCAGGTGCCCGGCCGCGCCGGCCGGGACCAGGCCCGCGGCGACGGCGGCCGCGGCCAGCTGCACCGGCGTGCTGCCGGAGACGACCTGCTGCTCCAGCTCCTGCACCTCCTCGGCCTTCTCGGCGTTGGCGTTGCGCAGCTCGGTGGCCCGCAGGGAGTTGACCGCGATGGAGGTGTTGAGCACCAGCGCGCCGATCGTGGCGAGCACCAGCAGGACGACGACCAGCAGCACGAACGGCGCCCGGCGCCGGGCCGCCGCGGAGCGGGTGCGGGCCGCGCCCCCGGGCAGCAGCCGCAGCTCGGGCGCCGCGGTGCGGGACGCCGTCCGCGAGGTCCCCACCCGGGGCGCCGGGCCGGTGGTGCGGGTGCGGGCCGGCCGGGAGGGCAGGGCGCGCAGCGGGCGGGAGGGCAGGGTGCGGGCGGCCCGCTCCCCCGGCGCCGAGGGCTCGGCGCGCGACGCGCGTGCGGCGGCGCTCATGCCGGCCGCCGGGTGCGCTCGGCCGCGCGGACGCGGGCCGACGCCGCGCGCGGGTTGGCGGCGACCTCGGCGTCGGTGGGGCCCTCGCCGCCGCGGGTGAGCAGCCGCAGCACCGGGCCGTACTCGGGCAGCCGGACCGGCAGCTCCGGCGGTGTGCGGTCGGTGGCACCGGCGGCGAGGGTCTGCTTCACGATGCGGTCCTCGAGCGAGTGGAAGGTGATGACGGCGATCCGCCCGCCCACGGCGAGCGCGTCCAGCGCCGCGGGGAGGGCCCGCTGCAGCGCACCGAGCTCGTCGTTGACCTCGATCCGCAGCGCCTGGAAGGTCCGCTTCGCCGGGTTGCCGCCGGTGCGCCGGGTGGCGGCGGGGATGGCGTCGCGCACCAGGTGGGCCAGCCGCTCGGTGCGCGTGAACGGCTCGCGCGCCCGCTCGCGCACGATCGCGGCGGCGATGCGGGAGGCGAAGCGCTCCTCCCCGTACACCCGCAGCACGCGGGTGAGCTCGGCGGCGGAGTAGGTGTTGACGACGTCGGCGGCGGTGCGCGGCGCGCCGGGGTCCATCCGCATGTCGAGCGGCCCGTCGGCGGCGTAGCTGAACCCGCGGTCGGCGCGGTCGAGCTGCAGCGAGGAGACGCCGAGGTCGAACAGCACCGCCTGCACCTCGGCCAGGTCCAGGCGCTCGAGCACGTCGGGCAGCTCGTCGAACACGGCGGGCACGAGGGTGACCCGGTCGGTGTGGCCGGCGGCGGCGATGCGGGCGGCGGCCTCGGCGCGGGCGTGCGGGTCGCGGTCCAGCCCGACCAGGCGCAGCCCGGGGTGGGCGTCGAGCAGGGCCAGCGAGTGCCCGGCCAGGCCCAGGGTGGCGTCGACCAGCACGGCGCCGTCGGCGGCGCAGGCCGGGCCGAGCAGCTCGGTCACGCGGTCGAGGAGGACCGGGACGTGCGCCGCCGGTGCGCTCACGTCGTCCTCCTCGCGGGCCGGGCCCGGCGGGGCGCGCCGGGCGGGTGTCTCATGGTGGCGCGGACGGCGCGCCTGCTGGGGGAGCTCGCCGGGCGTGCCGCGCGGGGACCGGGCCTCCCGGACCCGGGGAAGAGGAGACCCCCGCCCCCGCGGTGTCGCCTGGCGCCGGGGAAGAGCGTCAGGAGGCGTCCGCGGGAGCGGGGGTCGCCGGTTGCCGGTGGCCGGTCCGACCGGCGGCGGGGAGCGCCGCCTGCGCACGGGGTCCGAGCCGCGGGGAAGACGGTTCGGGCCGCACCCGGTCGAGCCGCGGGGAAGTCGGCTCGCGGACGGGCGTGCGGGGGTCGGGGCGACCGGCGGGACGGGGTCAGGACAGCGTGGGCATCCCCTCGCTCTCCATGGCGGCGAAGGCCGCCTCCTGCTCCTCCACGTAGGCGTCCCACGTGGCCTGGTCCCAGATCTCGAAGCGGGTGTCGACCCCGACGACGACCACGTCGCGGTCGAGGCCGGCGTACTGCCGCAGGTTCGCCGGGATGGTGATGCGGCCGGCCTTGTCCGGCTCGACCTCGACCATCGAGCCGAAGCTCATGCGGGCGCGCATCCGGGCCTCGGCGGTGTCGGCGGGGGCCATGCTGGCGGCGGCGCGGCTCTGCTCGGCGACCCGGGCCATGGTCAGGCCGTAGACGCAGCGCTCCTGGCCCTTCTTGATCACCATGCCGTCGGCCACCTGGTCGCGGAACCGGACGGGGAGCGCGAGCCGGCCCTTCTCGTCGAGACGCAGGGCGAAGCTGCCGACGAACACCGGATCACCTCCCCCATGTGGTCCTCCTCGTGTCCTCCGCGGACCCGGGACGGGCCCTGGCTCCCCACCGCGCCACACACTAACCCACTACGCCCCACCAGACACCACTCGACACCATGTCGTGACCCACCCGCTCCACCCGTTGGCGTGCAGGTCAGGGGCGCGGGGACGGCGGGGGGCGGCCGGGTGGGGCGCGGTGGGGGGACGGCCCACCGGGAGGGGTCGCGGGGGCCGCCGTGGTGGGGGCCCGGGAGGGGCCCGGTGGGGGCGGTGCGCGAACACGTTGCGGACCGCCGCGGGCACGTACCGTGGGCCGGGTGACCGACACCATGCGTGCGGCGGACGGGACGGCGGGGCTGCCGGTCGACGTCGCCGGGGAGGGCGCGCGGATCGCGGCCAACGTGTCCCGCGTCGTCCAGGGCAAGCCCGACGTCGTCCGCCTGGCCCTCGTGGTGCTGCTCGCCGAGGGCCACCTGCTGGTGGAGGACGTGCCCGGGACCGGCAAGACGACGCTGGCCAAGGCGCTGGCCGGCTCGATCGACGCCAGCGTGCGGCGCATCCAGTTCACCCCCGACCTGCTGCCGAGCGACGTCACCGGCGTGGCCGTCTACGACCAGGAGACCCGGGCCTTCGAGTTCAAGCCCGGCGCGGTCTTCGCCAACGTCGTCGTCGCCGACGAGATCAACCGGGCCTCGCCCAAGACGCAGTCGGCGCTGCTGGAGTGCATGGAGGAGCGGCAGGTCACCGTCGACGGCGTCAGCTACGAGCTGGCCCGGCCGTTCCTGGTGATGGCCACCCAGAACCCGGTGGAGATGGAGGGCACCTACCCCCTCCCCGAGGCCCAGCGCGACCGGTTCACCGCACGGGTGTCGATGGGCTACCCCGACCGCGAGGCCGAGGTCGCCATGCTCGACGACCGCGGCACCGCCGACCCGCTGGCCTCCCTGACGCCGGTGGCCGACGCCGGCACGGTGCGCGCGCTGGTGACGGCGGTGCAGTCGCTGCACGTCTCCGACGCGATCCGCCGCTACGTCGTCGCGCTGGTCGAGGCCACCCGCCGCTCCCCCGAGCTGCGGCTCGGCGCCTCCCCGAGGGCCGGGCTGCAGCTGCTGCGCACCGCCCGCGCGTCGGCGGCGCTGTCCGGCCGCGACCACGTGCTCCCCGACGACGTGCAGGCGATGGCCGTCCCGGTGCTCGCCCACCGGCTGCTGCTCACCGCCGACGCCGCGGCCGCGCGCCGCACCGCCGAGCAGGTGGTCACCGCCCTGCTGTCCACCGTGCCCGTGCTCCGCGGGCGCTGACCGCCGTGGGTGGGCCGTTGCGCTCGGCGCTGACCTCGCTCACCCTCCGCGGCCGCTGCCTGGTCGCCGCGGGGGCCACCCTGCTCGGCCTGGGCGCGCTGATCGGCGAGCGGCCGCTGGTGCAGATCGCCGTCTTCGTGCTCGCGCTGCCGCTGCTGTCGGCGGTCGCCGTCGCGCGGCAGCGGTTCCGCGTCGGCGTGCGGCGCACCGTGTCGCCGTCGCGGGTGCCCCGCGGCCAGGACGCCGAGGTGCTGCTCGAGGTGACCAACGCCGACCGGCGCACCGGGCGGCTGTGGCTGCTGTCCGAGCACCTGCCGCCCGAGCTCGGCCGCTCCCCCTCCTTCGTCGTCGAGCGGCTGCCCGCCGCCGCGACCGCCGGCATGCGCTACCGGGTGTCCGGCGCCCGCCGCGGCCGGTTCCGGCTCGGCCCGCTGCGGCTGCGCCTGGTCGACCCGTTCGGGCTGGTGCAGCGCACCACGAGCGGCACCGACGGCGCGCCGCTGGTGGTCGTGCCGCGGGTCCGGCCGCTGGGGCCCGGCGGCCCGGGCGGCGGGCACGGCGGCGGCGGCGAGGGCGCCCGCCGCTCGATCGCGGTGCACGGCGAGGACGACGTGAGCACCCGCGCGTACCGGCACGGCGACGACCTGCGGAAGGTGCACTGGCGGGCCACCGCCCGCACCGGCGAGCTCATGGTGCGGCTGGAGGAGCGGCCCTGGCGCGCCCAGGCGGCGCTGCTGCTCGACATCCGCACCCGCGCCCACCTGCTCACCCGCGCCGCGGGCCCGGGACCGGCCGCCGGCGGCACCGTCCCCGGTCCGCCCGGCGACCCCGCGCCGCCGCAGGACAGCCTCGAGTGGCTGGTGGAGGCCGCGGCGAGCATCGGCACCACGCTCGCGCGACGGGGGGCGGCGCTGCGCGTGGTCACCACCGCCGGCGAGCTCACCCCCACCGCGCCGGACGGCGGCCGCGCCGCCCCCGCCGCGCGGGCGGCCCTGGGACCGGGCGAGCTGCTGGACCGGCTGGCCGCGCTCGGCCCCTGTCGGGGCACCGGCCTCGGACCGGCCGCGGAGCTGGTGCACCGGGTGGCCGGCGAGGGGCCGGTCGTCGCGCTGCTCGGCGCGGTCGGCCCCGACGACCTCACCGAGCTCGTCGCCGTCCGCTCGGGTCCGTCCGCCGACGTCGCCGTGCTGCTCGACGTCACCAGCTGGGCCGACCCCGGCGCCCGCAGCAGGCGCGGGCTCTCGGCCACCGCGCGCTCGGCGCTGACCACCCAGCTGGAGCAGTCCGCGGCGCTGCTGCGTGGCGCCGGCTGGCAGGTCGTCGTCGCCGACTCCTCGCGCACCGTCGAGGCCGTGTGGGCCGACCTCGCCCCGGCCGCCGCCGGGGCCCGGGCCGGCGGCGTCCTGGGGGTGCCGGCGTGACCACCCTGGCCCCGCCGCCGCCCCCGGTCCGGTCCGGCGGGCCGGTCCCGCCGCCGGTCCCCGCGCCCCCGCCGGCGCCCGTGCCGCCGGGCACGCTGCGCCACGAGGGCGGCACGACGCTGGCCGCCGCGGTCGCCACCGCGCTCGGCAGCTGCGCCCTGGCGCCGGTCTTCACCCGCCCGGCCTGGGTGCCGCCGGCGTTGGCGGCCGTCGCGGTGGTCGCCCTCGCCGGGCTGGCGCTGCGCGCGGCCGGCCCGGCGCTGTGGGCCTGGGCGTCCGGCGGCCGGGCGCTGCCCGCCCGCGCCGGCGCCGCCGGCGTGCCGCTGGTGCCGCTGGGCCAGCTCGCCGCCCTGCTGTGCCTGATGACGGCGCTGTTCGCCCCCGGCGACGCGATCGCCGGCTGGCTGCCCACCCCGGACTCCCTCGGCGACCTCGCCGCGGTGCTCACCGACGGCTCGGCCGAGATCCGCGAGCAGTCCACGCCGGCCCTGCCGCTGACCGGCCTGCTCGCGCTCACCGTGCTGCTGGTCGGGATCGTCGCCGTCGTCGTCGACCTGATCGCCGTCGGCGGCCGGCAGCCGGCCCTGGCCGGGCTGGGGCTGCTGGTCCTGTTCTGCGTGCCGGTCAGCACGGTCAGCGGCAGCATCGGGCTGACGGCGCTCGCGGCCCCGGCCGCGGGGCTGGCGCTGCTGCTGTGGGCCGACCAGGCGCGGCGGCTGGCCGCGCGGGCCGGGCGGCGGGGCGGCGCCGGCGGGCTCGCCGCGACCGGCACCGCCGCACTGGCCCTGGCCGCCGCGCTGGTGGGCGGCAGCGTGGTGCCGACCCTGCCCGAGGGCCGGCTGGCCGCCGGCTTCGGCCCCGGGGGCGGCGGCGGGTCGACCGGCACCGCGCTCGACGCGGCCGCGGCGCTGCAGGGCCAGCTCACGCTGCCCGAGCCGATCGACCTGTTGCGGTTCGACGCCTCGGTGCTCGACCCCGGCTACCTGCGCGTGGTGACCCTCGACGTCTACAGCGCCGCGGACGGCTGGACGGTGGGCAACCTCGACGGCGAGACGTCGGTGGCCCAGCCCGACGACCTGGCCCCGCTGCCCGGGCGCCGGGACGGGCGGCGGGTCGAGGCGACGATCACCGCCGTCGGCCACGACGACCGGTTCCTGCCGGTGCTCACCTCCCCGCTGACGGTGGAGATCGCCGACCCCGGCGCCTGGCGGTTCGACCCCACCACCGGCACCGTCTTCGGCCGCGACGTCAGCACCGTGGCCCAGAGCTACCGGGTCACCGCGGTCGAGGCCCGCCCCACCGAGGAGGAGCTGCGCACCTCCGGGGAGGTGCCGCCCGGCTCGCCCGTGCGGGAACGCGACACCGCGCTGCCGCCGCTCGACCCCGTCGTCACCGACCTGGTCGCGGGCCTGACCGCGGGCGCGGCCACCCCCTACGACGCGGTGCGCGCCATCCAGGGCCACTTCTCCCGCGCCAACGGCTTCGTCTACAGCCTGGCGACCCAGCCGGGCACCAGCGGCGACGACCTCGTCGACTTCCTGCAGCTCAAGCAGGGCTACTGCGAGCAGTACGCCGGGGCGATGGCCGCCATGGTCCGCGCCGCGGGCATCCCCGCCCGGGTCGCGCTGGGCTACACGCCCGGCCGGGTGCAGCCCGGCGGCGGGCGGCTGGTCACCAGCGACGACGCGCACGCCTGGGTCGAGGTGTACTTCGACGACCTCGGCTGGGTGCCGTTCGACCCCACCCCGATCGACAGCGAGCGCGCCGTCGACCTGCCGTGGGCGCCGCGGCCGGCCGACCAGGAGGTGCTCGAGCGCCCGCAGGACGTCCCGACGGCGCCGACCGCGCCCGCCGCGCCGACCACTCCCGTGCGGGACCGTGCCGCCGCCGGCGCCCCGCAGGGGCCCGGGTCGGCGCAGGAGTCGGCGTCGGCGCGCCCGGTGCTGGTCGCCACCGGCGTGCTGCTCGGGCTGGCCGCGCTGCTGGCCGCGCCGGCCGGCGCCCGCGCGCTCCAGCGGCGCCGCCGGGTGGCCGGCGGCAGCCCGGCGGCGCTGTGGGACGAGCTCGCCGCGACCGCGCGGGACCTCGGCCTGCCCTGGGACCCCGCGCAGACCCCGCGGCAGCAGGCGGCGGCGCTGACCCGCACCCTCGACGGCGTCGCGGTCGCCGGGGGCGCGCACCGCGCCGGCGTCCCCGACGCGGCGGACGCGATCGGGCGGCTGGCCCGCGCGGAGGAGGCGGCCAGCTACGGCCGCCCCGGCGCGGCCACCGACCCGTCCCTGGGCGCCGCGCTGACCCGGGCGCGGCGGGGGCTGGCCGCGGCGGCGGCGCCGCGGGCCCGGCTGCGGGCGCTGCTGTGGCCAGCGTCGCTGGGCGGCGCGCTCGCGGCCGCGGTCACCGCCCGGCTCCCCCGCCGGACCTCCGCCGCCTGAGCAGGGACCCCGCCGGTCCCGGCGCGCCTACATCCGGGTCGCCCAGACCGAGGCGCCGTGCCAGTCGATGGCCACGACCGGCTCGTCGCCCACGACCCAGGCGTCGTGCCCCGGCGGCAGCGAGGTGACCTCACCGGGGCCGGACTCGATCTCGGTGCCGTCGGCCATCACGACGTGGATGCGGCCGGAGACCTGGTACTGCTGGTGCGGGGCCTGGCACAGGTCGGTGCCGGCCACCGGCCGGACGTGCTCGGACCACCGCCAGCCGGGCTGGACGGTGATCCGGCCGACCTCGGCGCCGCCGGCCAGGTGCAGCAGCTCCAGCCGCCAGTTCTCGCCCTGCCGGACCTCGTCGGGGCGGTCGAAGGACAGGTGCTCCAGGGGCTGCGTCTGCGTCATCGCGACTCCCCCTCCCGATCGGCTCGTCGGGCAGGCCCCATCGTCCTCGTCCCCCCGGCGGCGGGTCGACCCCCTCGGCCACCGGAACGGCGCTGCCCCTCGGGAACGGCCATGCCCCCGGGAACGGCGACGGCCGCCGTCCCGGGTGGGACGGCGGCCGTCGGCGGGGGTCTCGCGGGCTACTGGTCGTAGCGGCGGCGGAAGCGCTCCTCGAGCCGGTTCTTCAGCGGCTGCTTGCGGGGCCGCCCGCCCCGGCTGCGGCCGCCCTGCGCGCCGCGGGCACCGGCCGGCCCGGTCTCGACGGCGCCGGTGGCCGAGCGGTAGTTGAGGACGCCGAGCGCGGCACCGCCGAACATCACGAGGAACCCGAGGACGCCCAGCGGCACGGACGGGACGACGGCGCCACCGACGAGGACGGCCAGGCCCACCACGACCAGCAGCGCACCGAGCTGGAGCTTTCGCCGGGCCCTCAGCCGGCGGTCGCCGGTGCGGACGGAGGAGGCGAACTTGGGATCGTCGTCGACGAGGGCGCGCTCGATCTGCTCCAGCAGTCGCTGCTCGTGCTCGGAGAGCGGCACCGAGACCTCCAGGTGGGCGGAGCCAGACACCACCGGGCCCGTACCCGGTGGTGACACCGAGGATACGAGCCGTCGGCGGGGTGCGAAAGGCGAGTGCGCGGCGACCCGCCGCACCGCCGTCGTGACCACCCTCACGGGGGGTCCCCGGGCGGTCCCGGGGGCCGTCTCAGCGCACCCGGCGGTCGCGCTCGCGGTGCAGCAGCGTGGCCGGCCGCACCGCGTCGGCGCCGAACCGGCGGGCCGCCCGGTCGGCGGCGAGCTCGGCGTCGCGCCGGCCGTGCTCGCGGGCGCCGAGCTCGAGCTGCCGGGGCGCCTGGCCGGCCGGGACCAGCCGCTCGGCCCGCACGCCGACCAGCCGGATCCGCGCCCGGTCCAGCCCGAGCGCGTCGAACAGGGCCCGCGCGGTCTCGTACACGTCCTGCCCGACGTCGGTGGGGACGCCGAGGGTGCGGCTGCGGGTGATGGTGGTGAAGTCGGCGAAGCGGACCTTGATGCTCACCGTGCGGGTCAGCCAGCCGCCCGCGCGCAGCCGGGCCGCCGTCCGCTCGGCCAGCCGCAGCAGCTCCCGGTGGATCACGGCGGGGTCGTCGACGTCGGTGGGGAAGGTCTCCTCGTGCCCGGTCGAGCGCTCCGGCTCGTCGGGCACCACCCGGCGGGGGTCGCGGCCCCAGGCCAGCTCGTGCAGGTGGGCGCCGGCGGCGGGGCCGAGCGCCCGCTGCAGGGTGCGCGCCGGGACGTGCGCGAGGTCGCCGACGGTGCGCAGCCCCAGCCGCAGCAGCACCTGCTCGGTCTTCGCACCCACGCCCCACAGCGCGCCGACCGGCAGCGGGTGCAGGAAGTCGATGACCTCGGCCGGGCGGACGACGAGCAGCCCGTCGGGCTTAGCGCGGGTGGAGGCGAGCTTGGCCACGAACTTGGTGCCGGCCACGCCGACGGAGCAGGTGATGCCCTGCTCGTCGAAGACGCGGGCGCGCAGGTACTCCCCGATCTCGGCGGCGTCGCCCAGCCGGCGCCCGGCCCCGCCCACGTCGAGGAAGGCCTCGTCCAGGCTCAGCGGCTCCACCAGCGGGGTCACCGACCGGAACAGCGCCATGACCGCCCGGGACACCTCGGCGTACAGCGCCGTGTCGCCCGGCAGCACGGTCGCCGTCGGGCACAGCCGCAGCGCCCGCGCCGTCGGCATGGCGGCGTGCACGCCGTACGCGCGGGCCTCATAGGTGGCCGAGGTGACCACCCCGCGGTTGCCCGCGCCGCCGACGATCACCGGCGTGCCGGCGAGCTCGGGTCGCCGGCGCACCTCGACGCTGGCGAAGAACGCGTCCATGTCGACGTGCAGCACCGTGCACCCCTCGGCACGCCCGCCCGACGACCGCACGCGACCTCCCTGCTCGAACACCTGTTCGGAGACTAGCGGCCCTCCCCGGGGGACGGCGCGCCGTCCCCGGCGTGTCCCGGCGCACGGGGAACTCGCTGGTCGGCGCATGTGTGACCGGCGCACGGGCGAGGTAGGTGGGACACGACCGACCGTCGTCCGGCGGACGGTCCCGACCCGGATCCCGGAGGAGCCCGATGGCGCTCGACGACGACGACATGACCAGCACGGAGGGTCCGGCCGACAGCGGTGCCGGCGAGGGCACGCCCGGCCAGCACGACGGTGGGGCGGACGGCGGTGCCGACAGCGGCGCGGGCCACGGCCCGGCCGACGGCGGCGCGGCCGGGGGCGGTGCCGACGGTGGCGCCGACGGCGGTGCGGACGGTGGCGCGGACGGCGGTGCCGGTCACGGCCCGGCCGACGGCGGCGCGGCCGGTGGCGGCTCGGACGGCGGCGCCGACGGCGGCGCCGACGGTGGCGCGGACGGTTCGGCCTGAGCCAGGACCCGGCCGTCGCGGGGCCGGGCGGGGCTGACGCCCGCCCGGCCCTGCGCCGGTGCACGCACCTCGACCCCGCGGTCTTCGCCGAGCGGTACTGGTCCCGCCGCCCGCTGCTCGCCCGCGCCGAGGACACCGGGGAGTCGTTCACCGACCTGCTGACGCTGACCGACGTCGACGAGCTGCTGTCGCGGCGCGGCCTGCGCACGCCGTTCCTGCGGATCGCCAAGGACGGCGCCGTCGTCGACCCGAAGCGCTTCACCACCTCCGGTGGCGCCGGGGCCGAGGTGGCCGACCAGGTCTCCTCCGACGCCGTCCTGCGGCTGTTCGCCGACGGCAGCACCGTGGTCCTGCAGGGCCTGCACCGGCTCTGGCCGCCGCTGGTCGAGTTCGCCGACCAGCTCGCCGCCGACCTGGGGCACCCGACGCAGGTCAACGCCTACGTCACGCCGCCGTCCTCGCGCGGGTTCAGCCCGCACTACGACGTCCACGACGTCTTCGTGCTGCAGGTCGCCGGCGAGAAGCACTGGACCGTCCACGAGCCGGTGCTCGAGGAGCCGCTGCGCACCCAGCCGTGGAACGACCGGGCCGCCGCGGTGGCCGCCGCCGCGGAGCGCGAGCCGGTGGTCGACGCCGTGCTGCGCCCGGGCGACGCCCTCTACCTGCCGCGCGGCTACCTGCACTCGGCGGTGGCGCTCGGGCAGACCAGCGCGCACCTGACCATCGGCGTGCACTCGGTGAGCCGCTGGGCCGCGGCCGAGTCCGCGCTGGACCTGGTGCGGGTGCTGGCCGCCGAGGACCGGGAGCTGCGCCGCGCCCTGCCGCTGGGCCTGGACCTGTCCGACCCGGCGTCGGTCCGCGACGACGTCGCCACGGTCGTGACCGCGCTGCAGGAGTGGCTGGGCCGGGTGGACCCCGGCGAGGTCGCCGAGCGGCTGCGCTCGCGGACCTGGTCGCAGGTGCGCCCCGAGCCGGTGGCGCCGCTGGCGCAGGCCACCGCGGCCGCGGCGCTCACCCCGGACACCGTGCTGCGGCTGCGCCGCCGGCTGCGCTGCGCGCTGCGGGACGCCCCGGCCACCGCCGAGGGCGAGCGGGTGGCGCTGCTGGCCGGCCGCCGCCGGCTGGAGTTCCCCGCCTCGACCCGCGCCGCGCTGGAGGGGCTGCTGGCGGCCGGCGAGCTCAAGGTCGCCGACCTGGCCGGCCTCGACGCCGACGACCGGCTCGTCCTCGCCCGCCGGCTGGTCACCGAGTCGATCGCGCTGGTCGCCGACGCGGCGGTGCAGGGCGCGCACGGGGTCGACGGCGTCCCGGCCACCGCCCCCGAGCCGGGCCCGCACGGACCGGGCGCCCCGGCGCCCGGCGCCGGCGGGGACGATGGGGAGCGTGCCGCCGCCCTCGGGACCGGGTCGTGACCCCGTCGCCTCCTCCCGGGTGACCGCCCCCGTTCGTGCCGGCCGGCTCGACGCCACCCGCTGCTCGGTCACGGCCCTGGTCCGGGGGGACTCCCCGGTGGCCACGGCCGGGCCGGCGCAGCGCTGGCTGCTCGTCGAGCAGCCGGGCCCGTGGGGCCGGGACGCGCTGACCGGCTCCCGCATCGACCCGGAGGTGACCGCCCGGCTGGGCGCGCGCGCCCGCGCCGAGGGCGTGCGGGTGCTGCTGGTCCGCCGGCCCGGCGACCGGGCCGCGGACTCCGGGCGCCGCTGGGCCTACGCCGACGGCCGCCCGGGCCGCGAGGGTCTCTGGTGGTCGACCCGCGCCGACGACGCCGACCTGGTCGAGGCGCCCTGGGACGGCTCGGTCGGCGAGCGCGCCGACCGGCCGGCGTACCTGGTGTGCACGCACGGGCAGCACGACGCCTGCTGCGCGCTGCGCGGCCGGCCGCTGGCCGCGGCGATGCCCGCGCCCGCCGACGTCTGGGAGTGCAGCCACCTCGGCGGCTGCCGGTTCGCCTCCAACGTGCTGGTGCTGCCGCACGGGTTCGCCTACGGGCAGGTGCCCGGCGACGGCGCCGACCTGGTCGCCGCGCACGCGCGCGGCGAGGTGGCCCTGCCGTGGCTGCGCGGGCGGGCCGGGCTGCCGCTGCCGGCGCAGGCCGCCCAGCAGGCCGCGCGGGAGCGGCTCGGGCTGCTCGGCGTCGACGACCTGCCGGTGCGCGGCTCGCGGCGGCTGGCCACCACCGCGGCGGAGGACGCCGACGGCGTCGAGCGGTTCGAGGTGGTGCTCGGCGGCGCGGACGGCGACGTCGTGGTGCGGGTGGAGAGCCGGCCCGCGGCCGAGGCGGCCCAGCTGACCTGCCGGGCGGTGCACGCGGCGCACCCGCGCACGTGGACGGCGCTGTCGGTGTCCCCGGTCCGCTGAGCCGCTAGGCGAGCGCGCGGCCGCGGGCGAGCAGCAGCGGGATCGCGACCTCGGCGTCGGTGAGCGACCCGTGGTAGGCGGCCAGCCGGCTCGGTCCCGGCTCGGTCGCCGAGGCGGTGACCGCCCACGGGCCGCGGGCGAGCGCGACGACGTCACCGATGCGGGCGGCCATCCCCTCGCCGACGGCGCCGAACACCCCGCTGGCGACCGCCTCCTCCCGCCCGGCCACCCAGGCCCGGTCGCCGAGCACGCCGCGCCAGGCGTCGAGGACGTCGGCGGCGGCGCCCGGGACGGTGTGCACGTAGCGGGCGCGGGGCTCGCCGGCCAGCAGCGCGACGCCGTCGAGCAGGGCGGGCTCGTCGTCGACGTCGACGCGGGTGCCGGCGGGGACGTCGAGCATGCCGTGGTCGGCGGTGACCAGCAGGGCGGCGTCGTCGGGCAGGCCGGCGACCACCTGCTCGACCACCCGGTCGACCAGCGTCAGCTGAACCCGCCAGCTGTCGGAGTCGACCCCGCGCACGTGGCCGGTGAGGTCGAGCTCGGGGGTGTAGCCGTAGACCAGCCCGGTGGGGGTGGCGGCCAGCGACCGCAGCAGCACCGCCGCGAGGTCGCCGGCGCTGACCGTGCCCGCGTAGGCCGCGCCCCGGTACACGGCGGTGGTGAGGCCGGAGCCCGCGTAGGCGTAGGGGGCGACCGCGGTGACCGGCAGGCCGGCGGCCGCGGCCTGCTCGAAGACCGTCGGGCGGGGCTGCCAGTCGCGGGGGTCGGGGTCGTCGCCCCACTGGACGTGGTTGAGCAGCCGGTCCTCGCCGGGGACGGCGGTGACGAAGCCGAGGACGCCGTGCCCGCCCGGGGGGACGCCGGTGCCGAGCGTGGCCAGGCTGACCGGGGTGGTGCTCGGACAGGGGGCGGCGAGGTCGCCGGCGGGCGTGGCCAGGGCGGCGAGGGCCGGGGCGAGGTGCGCGTGCGCGCGCAGCAGGTGCTCGCCGAGGCCGTCGACGAGCAGGACCGCGACCCGGCGGGCGCCGGCCAGCGCGGCGGTGAGGCCGAGCGGGTCGGCGGGCAGGCCACCGCGGTCGACGCCGACCCCCAGCGCGGCGGCCGCGCCGGGCAGGACGTCGGCGAGGCTGGCCGCCCCGTAGGCGGGGCGGACGAGGTCCGGGGGCAGCGCCGTCACGGGCGGCGGGCCAGGACGTGCAGGCCGGCGGCGACGTCGCGGTAGGGCGAGGTGCCGGCCAGCGCGAGCTCGAGGCGGCGGACGGCCTCGGGGTCGGCGCCGGAACTCGCGTCGAGCAGGTCGGCGACGACGGCGACGCCGCGCCACTCCTCCGGCTCGAGCCCGGCGTTCCGCAGCAGCGCGAGCAGGTCCTCGGAGCCGAACCGGCGGCGGGCGGGGCGGGTGCGGCCGGGGGCGGGGTCGCGGTCCTCGAGCAGGGCCAGCGCCTCCTTGGGGTGGCCGCCCAGCGCGCGGGCGAGGACGGCGCCGGCCCGGTTGGCGGTCGCCACGCTCACGTGGCCGCCGGGGCGCAGCGCGCGGGTGATCTCGCCGAGGGTGGTGGCGGGGTCGTCGACCACCTCGAGCACCGCGTGGCACAGCGCGAGGTCGTAGCCGCCGTCGGGACCGTCACTGCCCAGCGGCAGCTCGTGCAGCAGGTCGCCGTCGCCCTGCAGGCCGCGGACCCGGTCGCCGACCCCGGCGGTCTGCGCCCGGCGCCCGAGGGTGGCCAGCGCGTCGGCGCTGGGGTCGACGACGGTGACCTCGTGGCCGCGGCGGGCCAGCGGGACGGCGAAGACGCCGCTGCCGCCGCCGACGTCGAGGACCCGCAGCGGGGTCCCCGCGCCGGCCAGCGGGTCGAGCGCGGCCCAGACCGCGGCGGTCCGGACGGGCAGCTGCTCGCCGGTGGACGGTGCGGGGGCGGTCACCCGTCCGACCCTAGTGGCGGGGCGGCACCGGTTCCCCGTCTAGGCGGAGACGGAGTCGGCGGCCCGCTCGAGATCGGCGATGACGATCTTGCGCATGGTGGACATCGCCTCGACCGCGCGCCGCCGCCGGTCGGGATCGGGGTCGGCCTGCAGCTCCAGCAGCCGGACGGGCACGACCTGCCAGGAGACGCCGAAGCGGTCCTCGAGCCAGCCGCAGGGCGCCTCCTCGCCGCCGTCGGTGAGCCGGTCCCCGGTCGGCCGGGCCTGGCGCAGCGGTCGCGTCCGGGCTGGTGGGCCGGATCGGGGCGGGCGAGCCGGTGCGGGGCGGCACCGCCGTACCCCGGTGGCCCGTTCGGGCAGGGAGAACGGGCCACCGGGGTACAGGAGTCCTCTAGTGGCCCGAGCTGCCCGGGCTGGAGTGCCAGAGCTTGCGGGGCGCCGCCGCGGCGCTCCGTTGCGCCGCGGCGCGGCGGGCCGCGGTCGCGGCGTCGGCCCCGGCAGGCTTGACGTCCGCGTACGGCGACATCCGGAAGCCGGTCGGGTGCACGAGCACCGGCTTGACCACCACCGGCCGCGAGCCGTGCGAGGCCGCCGCCCCGGCGATGGCCTGGTCGGTGTACTCCCCCGGCGCGGCCATGTGCTCGGCCACCGCGGCCAGGCCGCCGGTCTCCCAGGCCTCGAACAGCGCGGGCAGCTCCCAGGCGCCGGTGGCCCGGATCGACACCCCGCGCGGGCCGGTGCGCCGCAGCACCCCGCGGATCACCAGCAGCCAGGAGTGGAACACCGTCGCCGCGTAGGGGCCCTGCACGTCCTCGAAGAAGGTCGAGTCGGTGCAGCCGGTGCCGTCGTCGAGGGTCACGAACACCACCCGGCGCCCCGACCGGATCGGCGGGGTCTGGGTGGCCACCTTGACCCCGGCCACCAGCACCTCGGCGTGGCTGCGGGCGCCGAGCAGCTCCCCCGCCGGCACCGCGCCGACCGCCGAGAGGAACGGCCGGTAGAAGTCGACGACGTGCCGGCTGGCGTCCAGCCCGAGCACCTCCAGCTCGGCGCGCACCAGTTCGGCGTCGGTGAACTCCGGCAGCCCGGACCCCCCGCCCCACCCCGGGCCGGTCTCCACCGGACCGGCCTCCTCCGGGCCGGCCTCCTCCGCGGACTCCAGGCCCAGCAGGTCCAGGCTGAGCTGCCCCACCGACCCGGCCCTCGCCCCGCTGCGGCTCCACCGGTCCAGCTCGCTGATCTGCAGCAGCAGGTCGCGGCGGGTCACCGACCGGCGGGAGCGGGTGGGCCGGCCGGCCTCGCGGTCGCGGACACCGAACCCGTAGAGCGAGTCGAACCCGCCGGCGAGCACCAGCCGCTCGACCACCGGCCGGGACACCGCGGCCCGCGACCAGAAGTCGGTCAGCGACCGGTAGGGCTGCCCGGCAACGATCCGCTCCACCTCGTCCTCGCCGATCCCCTTGACGTCGGTGAGCGACAGCCGGATCCCGTAGGCCGACGGGTCGGGCATCGCCGCGGGCATCCACTCCGGCCGCCGCCAGTCCTCCCGCCGGTCCTCCGGCGCCAGCCGCTCCACCCGGTAGGTGCCGGCCGAGGCGTTGACGTCGAGGCCCAGCACCCGGATCCCGAAGTTGCGGGCGTCGTCGAGGATCAGCCGCTTCGGGTACATGCCCGGGTCGTGGGTGAGCACCCCGGCGAGGAAGGCCGCCGGGTGGTGGGTCTTCAGCCACGCCGACTGGTAGGTGGGCAGCGCGAACGCGGCCGCGTGCGCCTTGCAGAACCCGAACGAGCCGAAGGCGACGAGCACCTCCCACACCTTCTCCACGACGTCGACCGGGTAGCGCCGCAGCGCCTCGGGCACGAACCAGGCCCGCACCTCCGGGTGCAGTTCCCTGTCGCCCAGCGCGCGGCGCGCCTCGTCGGCCTGGGCGAGGTCGCAGCCGGTCATCTGCGCCACGATCTGCAGCACCTGCTCGTGGAAGACGACGACGCCGGCGGTCTCCCGCAGGAACGGCGCGAGGTCCTCGTGCGGGTAGACCGGGTCCTGCCAGCCGTTCCGGGCCAGCAGGAACGGCGTCACCATGTCGCTCTTCACCGGCCCCGGCCGGAACAGCGAGATGTCGATGACGATGTCCTCGAACGTCTCCGGCCCGAACTTGCCGACCAGCTCGCGCTGCCCCGGCGACTCGATCTGGAACATGCCGAGGGTCCGGGTGCTGCGGATGAGCTCGAAGGTCGTCGGGTCGTCGCGCGGGACGGCGTCGATGTCGACGGCGGTGTCGTCGACCCGGGCCACCTCGTCGAGGGCGTGCGCGATCGCCGACTGCATCCGGATGCCGAGCAGGTCGAGCTTGAGCAGCCCGAGCTCCTCGACGTCGTCCTTGTCGAACTGGCTCATCGGGTAGCCGAGGTAGCTGCTCTCCACCGGCGTGCGGTCGAGCAGCGTGGCGTCGGACAGCAGCACGCCGCACGGGTGCAGCGCGATGTGCCGGGGCAGGCCGTCGAGCCGGGCGACCAGGTCGAACAGCAGGTCGAGGTCGCCGGTGCCGCCGCCGCGCCGGGAGCCCATCCGGCTGGCCCGCAGCTCCGGCAGGTCGCGCAGGGCGGCGTGCACCTGGTTGGCCCGGACGTGCGGGAAGGCCTTGGCGACGGCGTCGATCTCGGCCGGCGGCAGGCCGAGCGCGGCGCCGACGTCGCGGATGGCGTGCCGCACCCGGTAGGTGTCCATCATCGAGATGCAGCTGACCCGGTGGGCGCCGAAGCGGTCGAGGACCGCGTCGTAGACCTCCATCCGCCGGGCGGACTCCACGTCGATGTCGATGTCGGGCAGCTGGTGGCGCAGCGGGGAGAGGAACCGCTCCATCAGCAGGCCGTAGCGGATCGGGTCGACGTCGGAGATGCCGAGCAGGTAGGTGACCAGGCTGCCCGCGCCCGACCCGCGCGCGGCCGCCCGGACCCGCAGGCCCTTGATGAGGTCGACGACGTCGGCGACGGTGAGGAAGTAGGAGGGGTAGCCCAGGGAGTCGATGACGGCGAGCTCCTTTTCGAGCCGCCGGGTCACCCGCGCCGTGCGGGCCATCCCGCGCCGGCCGAGCCCGGCCTCGCAGCGGGCGCGCAGCACCTCGGAGGGGTCCATCCCCTGCTCGCCGGGCGCGGTGACGACGTCGAGCTCGGGATAGCGCACGGTGCCGATGCCGAGGTCCTCGCGGACGTCGACGGCGCACTGCTCGGCCAGCCGGGCGGTGCGCTCGGTCAGCCGCAGCGCGGCGTCGCGGTCGGGGCCGGCGAGGTCCGCGGCGACCTCGGCCATCTCCTTGCCCGACTTGAGGTAGCCCTCGGCGGTGCGCCGGTCGACGTGCCGCGTGTCGAGGGCGACCAGCTGCCGGGAGGCGTCGAGGACGTCGGCGGTGGGCGCGTCGAGGGCGTCGACGTAGCGGACGGCGTTGGTGAGCACCGCCGGCACGCCCTCCTCCTCGGCGAAGCGCAGCAGCCGCTGGGCGCGGGAGCGGTCGCCCCGGCCGCGGTGGTGCACCACCTCCAGCACCAGCGAGCCCGGCCCGAACACCGACCGCCAGGCGTCCAGCCGCGCGGACGCGACGTCGGCCCGCCCGGCCGCGAGCGCCCGGCCCACCGGCGAGTCCGGCCCCAGCACCGCGACCAGCCCGGGCGCGTGCTCGGCGGCCAGCGCGAGCGAGGCCACCGGCTCGCCGCGGGTGCCGCGCAGGTGCGTGGCGCTGGTCAGCCGGCACAGCGAGCGCCAGCCGGCGCCGTCGCGGGCGAGGAAGGTGACCCGCGGCAGCCGCGGGTCGACGCCGGCGCCGCCCCGCACGGGGTGGCGCCGCGCCGGCGCCGGCCGCGCGGGGGCGCGCCCGGTGCGGCGCAGGGAGAACTCGTCCTCGCCCAGCACGTGCGCCCGCGCCGGCGGCACGGTGGTGTCCACCGTCGGCGCGACCGCGAGATCGACGCCGAAGACCGGCCGCAGCCCGGCCGACCGGCAGGCCAGCGCGAACTTGACCGCGCCGTAGAGACCGTCGCGGTCGGTCAGCGCCAGCGCCGTCATGCCGTGCTCGGCGGCGCGCGCGACCAGGTCGGCCGGGTGGTTGGCCCCGTACCGCAGGGAGTAGCCGGAGGCGACGTGCAGGTGGACGAAGGGGTCCCCGCTCACCGCCCGCGGGCGGGACGGTGGGCGGTGCCGCCGACCACGCGCGGCCGGGGCGCCGGCTCGGGCGTGGTGGCCAGCAGCTCCTCGACCACGGCGAGGAAGGTCCCGGCGTCGCGGACCAGGTCGTCGGCCTCGCGCTCGGTGACCGCGCGGGACAGCCCGGCCTCGGCGGCGGCGCGCTTGGCCGCGCCGGCGGCGAAGAAGGTGGCCCACTCCCCCAGCTCGGGGGCGACCTGCTCGAGCAGCACCCAGGCGCTGCGCGGCCGGCGGCGGCCGCTCTCCGGCCGGGTGCGGGCGGCCAGCACGCCCGCGGCGGCCCGCAGCGCCGCCAGGTGCGCGGTGGCGTAGCGGCGGCACGCGTCGGGGGCGTGCCGGGCCTCGGCCAGGGCCCGGGTGGCCTGGTCCAGCAACTGGCCCGCGGCCGCCGGGAGCGGCGGGGGCAGGGGCAGCTGCTGGGCCATGGCGTGCACGGCGCCCATCAGTCGTGCACCCGCACGAGAGACCAGCGGTTGTCCGCGGCGTCCCAGCACAGGTCGTAGACACCGGCGAAGCTCATCCGCGAGCGGCCGGCCCGCAGCGCCTCCACCCGGAACACCTCGCGGGGGGCGACCAGGTCGGCCGAGGCGCCGCCGGGGGTGCCGGCGGCCCGCTGCCACCACGGCGCGGTCTCGACCCACGAGTCGAGCAGCTCGCCGACGACGTAGCGGCCCTGCCCACGCCAGAACTGCGCCGGCCCGAGCGGACCGCGCTCGACCTGCACCTCCTCGCCGGCCCGCTCGCCGACGTCACCCAGCACCCGGCTCATGCCCGTCTCCCCACCCCGTGCCGCGTCTCGACGGTCCGCCCACCGCCCGGGCGGGGAAGGTCCCGGGGCGGTGGCCGACCTGTTCGAACGTGTGTTCGAACACCTCGAGTAGACCCGACCGCGCCGGTCCCGTCAAGCCGGACGCGCTCCCGCGTCCTCCCCGGGAGGAGCCCCTCCCGCCCGCGTGCCGGACGGTACGGCGGGGGTACGACAGCGATGGCAGGATCAGCGCATGAGCCGACCCGCCCACCCCCGGGTGGCCGCGATCGCCGGCCTGCTCGCCGGGGCCGGCGCCACCGGGCGGGTCCACGAGCTCGCCGACGGCGCGCACACCGCCACCGCGGCCGCCGCGCAGCTCGGCGTCCCGGTCGGGGCCATCGCCAACAGCCTGGTGTTCGACGTCGGCGGGCAGCCGCTGCTCGTGCTGACCAGCGGCGCGCACCGGGTCGACGTCGCGAAGGTGGCCGCCCTGCTCGGCGTGCCCCGCGTGGAGCGCGCCTCGGCCGGCTTCGTCCGCGAGCACACCGGCCAGCCGATCGGCGGGGTCGCCCCGGTCGGCCATCCGGCGCCGATCGGCACCCTCGTCGACGTCGAGCTGGCCCGGTACGACCGGGTGTGGGCCGCCGCCGGCCACCCGTCCGCCGTCTTCCCCACCAGCTACGACGAGCTGCTGCGACTGACCGCCGGCACCCCCGCCGAGGTCGGGAGCGGCCCGACCGCCGACGGTCCGGCCGCCGCTCCCCACCCCGCCGCGGTGGGCCCGTGACCGAGGAGAACCCCGTGACCGGCACGACGCCCGCGACGCGGGTGACCGAACTGCCCGCAGGCTGGCTGCGCGAGCACATGCACGAGGCGCTGGCCATCTACGGCGAGGCGATGGGCTACGACGCCTCGGTGGTCGCCGGCCGCTACGGCTACGCCGTCCAGCACACCGAGCGCCCCGGCTTCCGCGCCGTCGGGGCCTTCGCCGCGACCCCGGACGGCGAGCAGCTGGTCGGCTTCGGCTACGGCTACCTCGTCGCCCCCGGCCAGTGGTGGCACGACCAGGTGCGCGCGGCGCTGGACCGGCGCACCGCCAAGCGCTGGCTGCCCGGCGCGTTCGAGGTGTGCGAGCTGCACGTGCACCCCGAGGCGCAGAGCCGCGGACTGGGCCGGCGGCTGCTGCACGCGCTGGTCGAGGGCGTGGACGCGCCGGCCGCGCTGCTGTCCACCCCCGACGCCGACACCAAGGCGTTCCGGCTGTACCACGCCGACGGGTTCGTCGACCTCGCCCGCGGCCACCACTTCCCCGGGGACGCCCGGCCCTTCGCCATCCTCGGCGCCCGGCTGCCGCTGCGGCCGGTCCCCGGCACCTGAGCGTGCGGGGGCCGGACCGGGCCGTCGACGCCGTCGTCGTCGGCGCCGGCCACAACGGGCTGGTCGCCGCCTGCTACCTGGCGCGCGCCGGGCTGGCCGTCGAGGTGGTCGAGCGCGACGACGTCCTCGGCGGGGCGGTGTCGACCGTGGAGCGCTGGCCCGGGGTCCGGGTCGACCGCGGCTCCAGCGCGCACGTGATCGTCCGGCACAGCGGCGTCGTCGAGGAGCTCGACCTCGCCGCCCACGGCCTGCGCTACGTGGACTGCGACCCGTGGGGCTTCGCGCCCGCCCCGGCGCCCGGCGCCCCCGGTCCGGACGGCCGCCCGCTGGTGTTCTCCGTCGACCTCGACGCCACCTGCGCCTCGATCGCCGCCGCCTGCGGGCCCGACGACGCCGATGCCTACCGCCGGTTCGTCGGCGTGTGGGGGCCGCGCAGCCGCGCCGTCGTCGACTCCTTCGGCCGCCGGCCCACCCCGCTGGGCCTGGCCCGCGCCTTCTGGCCGCTGGGCGCCCCGGCCGGCGACGCCCCGCGCACCCCCGGCGGCGACCTCGCCGCTGACTTCCTCGGCTCCGGCGACGCGCTGCTGGACCGGTGGTTCGGGAGCGAGCGGCTCAAGGCGGCGCTGGCCTGGTTCGGCGCGCAGTCCGGCCCGCCGATGAGCGAGCCGGGCACCGCGGCGATGGTCGCCTGGGTGGCGCTGCTGCACGACACCCCGCCGGGCCACCCGGTGGGTGGCTCCGGCGGCCTCACCCAGGCGCTCCGGCGCCGGCTGGAGGCCGACGGGGGCCGGGTCGTCCTCGGCGACGGCGCCGCGCGGCTGCTCGTCGACGGCGGCCGCGTGACCGGCGTCGAGACGGTCTCCGGACGGCGGATCGCGGCCCCGGTCGTCGTCGCCGCCTGCCACGTGCTGGCCACCCGCGATCTCGCCGGCGACCACGCCCCGCCGGCGCTGGCCGACGCCGCCCCGCCGGTGGGCAACGGCTTCGGCCTGGTGCTGCGCTGCCTCACCGACGCGCTGCCGGCCTACCCCGGCGTCGACCCGGCCGTGTCGGCGCAGGGCCTGCAGCTGCTGTGCACCGACCGCGCGCAGCTGGCCGCCGCGCACGGCGACTGGCTGGGCGGCCGGCTGCCCCGCGAGCCGGTGCCGCTGGCGATGTCCTTCTCCGCCAGCGACGACACCCTCGCCCCGCCCGGGCGGCACGTGGTCACCGTGTGGGGCCAGTGGTACCCCTACGCGCTCGCCGACGGCGGCGACTGGGACGCCCTCGCCGAGGCGGAGGCGCGGCGGCTGGTGGCCGCCGTCGACCGGTACGCCCCCGGCTTCGCCGCCTCGGTGCAGGACGTGTACGTCCAGACGCCGGTGCTGCTGGAACGCGAGCTGTCGCTGCTGCGTGGCAACGTCATGCACGTGGAGATGGGCCTGGCCAGCATGTTCTCGCTGCGCCCGACGCCGGCGCTGGCCGGCTACCGGGTGCCGGGCCTGGCCGGGCTGTACCTGGCCGGCGCCTCCACCCACCCCGGCGGCGGGGTGTCGGGCAACTCCGGCCGGACGGCGGCCCGGGTGGTGCTCGCCGACCGCCGGCCGCTCGCCCGCGCCCGCGCCGCGGCGGGGCGGCTCGCGCGGGCGGCCCGGTGAGCGCCGCGACGGCGGCGGTGCGACGGGCCGTCGCACCGGCGCCGGTGCCGCTGGTCCTCGCGGTCCTGCTGGTGCTGGCGGCGATCGCCTACCCCCTCACCGACGGCGCCGCCCGCGACGCGGTGTCCTGGACGATCGTGCTGCTCGGCTCGGCGGTGTCGGTGACCTCGGCCGCCGTCGCGCACGGCGCGCGCGCCGGCGCCGCGGTGCTCGGGCTGGTGGCGGTCACCGCGGTCGCGTTCGAGTCGGTCGGGCTGGCCACCGGCGTCCCCTACGGCTCCTACTCCTACAGCGACGCGCTGGGCCCGACGCTGCTCGGCGTGCCGTTCCTCGTGCCGCTGGCCTGGCTGATGATGGCCTGGCCGAGCCGTGTGCTCGCCGGGCTGCTCACCCGCCGGGTGCGGCCGGGCCGGCGGCGGGGCGCGCGGGTCGCCGTCGCCGCGGCGGTGTTCGCCGGCTGGGACGTCGTCCTGGACCCGCAGCTGGTGCAGGCCGGCTACTGGACCTGGGCGCACCCCACCCCGGGGCTGCCCGGCATCGACACCGTGCCGCTGACCAACCTCGCCGGCTGGCTGCTGGCCGGGCTGGTGCTCATGGCGCTGCTCGAGCTCGTCGTCCCCCCGACCGTCCCCCCGACGCTCCCCGTGGACGCCACGCCGCTGCTGGTGATCGCCTGGATGGTGGCCGGCGGGGCGCTCGCGCACGCCGTCTGGCTGGACCTGCCCGGCTCCGCGGCGTGGGGCGCGGCGCTGACCGCCGTCGTCGTGGCCGTGCTCGCGGTGCAGGCCCGCCGCCGATGAGCGGCGCGGTCGTCCGGGTCCTGTCCGGCCTGGCGGTCGCCGGCGCCGCGCACGCCGCGGTCAACGCCGCGCTGCTGCGCCGCCCGCCGGCCGACCCGCCGGAGGCGACCCGGCCGGTCACCGTGGTGCTGCCGGTGCGCGACGAGGAGACGCAGGTCGGCGACTGCCTGGCCGCGGTGCTCGCCTCGGCCGGCGTCCCGGACCTGCGGGTGGTCGTCGTCGACGACGGCTCCACCGACGGCACCGCCGCCGTCGTCCGCGGCACCGGCGACCCGCGGGTGCGGCTGGTCCCGGCCGGGGACCCGCCGGAGGGCTGGCTGGGCAAGCCGCACGCCTGCTGGGTGGGCGCGCAGACGGTCACCGACGACGGCGTGCTGGTCTTCCTCGACGCCGACGTCCGGGTGGCGCCCGACGCGCTGGCCGCCGCCGCCTGGCTGCTCGAGGCGCACGGCCTGGACCTGGTCTCGCCGTGGCCGCGACCGGTGGCGGGCACCCTCGCCGAGCGGCTGGTGCAGCCGCTGTCGCCGTGGCTGTGGATGACCACGCTGCCGCTGCGGGTGGCCGAGCGCTCGCCGCGGCCGTCGCTGACTGCGGCCAACGGCCAGTTCCTCGCCCTGACCCGCCGCGGCTACCTGCGCGCCCGCGGGCACGCGGCGGTGCGCACGGAGGTGGTGGAGGACGTCGCGCTGGCGCGGGCGGTCAAACGGTCCGGCGGGCGGGCGGTGCCGGCGGCGGGCGCGGCACTGGCCGAGTGCCGGATGTACGACGGCTGGGCGGCGATGCGGGAGGGCTACGGCAAGTCGCTGTGGGCGTCGGTCGGCGGGTCGCCGGCGGCGTCGGGAGCCGCGGCGGCGGTGCTGACCGCCGTCGGCGTCGTCCCGCCGCTGGCGGCGCTGCGCGGGTCGCGGGCGGGCCTCGCCGGCTGGCTGGCCGGGGTGGCCGGCCGGGCGGTGAGCGCGGCGGCGACCGGCGGGCGGGTGTGGCCCGACGCCCTGGCGCACCCGCTGTCGCTGCTGGCCCTCGACGTGCTGCTGGCCGGGTCGGTGGCCGGGCACCGGCGGGGCACGCTCACCTGGCGCGGACGCGCGCTGCGCTGACCCGGGCCAGGATGGGGCGTGACCTCGCCCTCGAGCAGCCCGGCCCGCACCGCCTTCGACCCCGGGGACATGCGCCCCACGGACTTCTACCGGGTGATGAACTCGGTGGTGGTCCCGCGGCCGATCGCGTGGGTGTGCAGCCGTTCGGCCGAGGGCGTGCACAACCTGGCACCGCACTCCTTCTACACGGTGGCGTGCGTGCGGCCGCCGGTCGTGCAGTTCACCTCGGTGGGCCGCAAGGACTCGCTGAACAACGTCGAGGCCACCGGCGACTTCACGGTCAACCTGGTGCCCGAGGAGCTGTTCGAGCAGGCCAACGCCACCGGCACCGACTTCCCGCCCGACCAGAGCGAGGCCGAGGCCGCCGGCATCCGGCTGGAGCCGAGCGAGCGGGTGGGCGCGCTGCGGGTGGCGCAGTCGCCGGTGAGCATCGAGTGCACGCTGCACTCGACGCTGCGGCTGGGTGACAGCACCGTCGTCTTCGGCCGGGTCGAGTGGGTCAGCGTGTGGGCCGACGCCGTCCGCGACGGCCGCCCGCGGATCGAGGCGCTCCGGCCGCTGGCCCGGCTCGGCGGCAACGAGTGGTGCACCGTCGGCGAGGTGCGCGCGATCCCGCGCATCCCCTACGCGACGTGGGCCGAGGACCCCTCGATCGGCGAGCAGGTCCGCGGCGGCTGACCGCCCGCCACCCGGGCGAGGAGGTCAGGCGGGCAGGTGCTCGGCGACCTCGGCCGCGGCGTCGTCGCCGAAGGCCGCGGCGAAGCGCCGGAGGAACGGCTCGCGGCGCAGCTCGTACTCCTGGGTGCCGACGACCTCGACGGCCTCGGTGGCCACCGCCGAGCCCAGCTGGGTGGCCCGCTCCAGGCTCAGCCCCCAGGTGCGCCCGGCGATGAACCCGGCGCGCAGCGCGTCGCCGCCGCCGGTGGGCTCGACCGGCTTGGTCTCGGGGACGGCGATGACCTCGATCGGGGCGGCGTCCTCCTGCCGCACGAGCACGCCCTTGGCGGCGCGGGTGGTGACCCAGGTGCCGACCCGGGCGAGGATCTCGCCGGCGTCCCAGCCGGTCTTCTGGGTGAGCAGCGCCGACTCGTACTCGTTGGTGAACAGCAGGTCCGCGCCGTCGACCAGCTCGCGGATCATCTCGCCGTCGGCCCAGGCCAGCTGCTGGCTGGGGTCGGCGGCGAAGGGGTAGCCGCGGTCCCGGCACTCCTGGGTGTGCCGCACCATCGCCTTCGGGTCGTTGGGGCCGATGACGACGAGGTCGGGGTGGCCGACGCGGTCGCAGACCGGCCCGAGCTCGATCTCGCCGGCCTCGCTCATCGCACCCGAGTAGAAGGACGCGATCTGGTTGTTGACCGCGTCGGTGGTGCACACGAAGCGGGCGGTGTGCTTGAGCTCGGACCACCGCACGGCGTGGGTGTCGACGCCGTGCCGGGTCAGCCAGGCGTCGTAGTCGGTGAAGTCGCTGCCCACCGAGCCGACCAGGACCGGCGAGAGGCCGAGCAGGCCCAGGCCGTAGGCCATGTTGGCGCCGGCGCCGCCGCGGTGCTGGATGAGGTCGTCGACGAGGAAGGACAGGGAGACGTTCTCCATCTGGCCCTCGACGAACTGCTCGGTGAACCGACCGGGGAAGGTCATCAGGTGGTCGGTGGCGATGGAGCCGGTGACGACGACGGGCACGGGGGCTCCTCGGGGCGAGCGGGTGGGACGACGAGCACGGCAACCCTAGAAGGCGGCCCCGGTCACACGCGCCCCGGCGTGCACCGGGACGGAACGGGTAGATCCCTCCCATGAGCGACCAGCACACCCTCGCGACCATGGAGAAGCTCGACCTCGGCCACGGCAAGGGCAGCCTCGGCGACCACGTCGCCGTCTGCGCCTGCGGCTGGCGCAGCGACGCCGAGCCCGACCACCAGTCGGCGCTGGACCGCCTCACCGAGCACGCCGAGGCGAACGACTAGTCCCCCAGCGCCCGGCGCAGCGAGACGCCGAGCTGGGCGGTCCCGACCAGCCCGAGCACCGCCCCGACGGCGGCCCCGGCGGTGACCACGACCGCGGGGCCGTCGTCGACGCCGGCGAGCGCGTCCAGGCCGGTGGCCGCGACGATCCCGGCCCCGCCGACGGTGAACCCGGCCATCGCCACCCGGGTGGGCCGCTCCCACACCGAGATCGCCCCGGTCTCGGCCACCCCGGCCTGCCCGGCCCGGGCGCGCAGGTAGTCCGGCAGCCAGCACAGCGCCCCGAAGACGGCGGCCAGCCAGCCCGGCGCCCCGGCCGCCCACAGCGCGAGCGCGTACGCGGCCTCGGTGAGCCGGTCGACGGCGGAGTCGAGGACGTAGCCGCGCCGCGACGCCCGCCCGCCGGCCAGCGCGAGCGCGCCGTCGAGGGAGTCCAGGAGCCCGGACAGCCCGATCAGCAGACCCGCGGCGACCAGCCACGCCCCGCCGGCCAGCGCCGGGCCGACGGCGGCCAGCGCGACCAGCAGGCCGAGCGCGGTGGCGGCCAGCGGCGGCAGCCAGGACAGCGCGCGGGCCAGCGCGTAGGCCAGCGACAGCCAGCCGTGCACCAGCCGGCTCGCGGCCGGGTCGGTGCCGCCGTGCCACCGCGACCACTCGGCGAGGTACTCGTCGCGGCTCAGCACGGGCACCCTCTCACCGGCGCAGTCTCTCCCAGCCGGGGTGGACCCCAGCGGGACCGGGGACAGTGGACGGGTGCTCGCCGGCCTGTCCCCCGCCCGCCGCCGCCTGGTCCTCGCCGTGCTGGCCCTCCTCCTCGTCGCCGCCGTGGCGACGACCGTCCTGCTCCTCACCCGGGCGGACGGACCGGGCCCGGCCGCGCCGGTGTCGCAGGAGGAGCCCGGCCCGGTGCTGCTGGTCCCCGGCTACGGCGGCGCCACCGGCTCGCTGAGGCCGCTGGCCGACCGGCTGACCGCCGAGGGCCGCGACGCCACCGTCGTCGCGCTGCCGGGCAACGGCACCGGCGACCTCACCGCCGCGGCCGGCGCGCTGGACGACGCCGCGGACGCCGCGCTCGAGCGGACGGACGCCGAGAGCGTCGACCTCGTCGGCTACTCCGCCGGCGGCGTCGTCGCCCGGCTGTGGGCCGCCGGTGACGGCGCCGAGGTGGCCCGCCGGGTGGTGACCCTCGGCTCGCCGCACCACGGCACCACGCTGGCCGACCTCGCCGCCGGCGTCGCACCCGGCCAGTGCCCCGAGGCCTGCCGGCAGCTGGCCACCGACAGCGAGCTGCTCGCCGGTCTCAACGCCGACGACGAGACGCCCGCCGGGCCGACGTGGGTGTCGGTGTGGACGACGCAGGACGCCACGGTGACCCCGCCGGACTCCGCCCGCCTCGACGGCGCGCTGAACCTGACCGTGCAGTCGGTGTGCGCGCAGGCGCAGGTGGGCCACGGCGACCTGCCGCGCGACCCGCTCGTGCAGGCCATCGTGCTGGCCGAGCTCGCGCCGGGCGACCCCGTCCCGCTGGGCCCGGCCGACTGCGCCCGCCTCGGCGGCTAGCTGGTCACGTCCTTGGTGGTGAAGTTCGCCCACGCCGCGGTCAGCAGCACGCCGACGTACACGCCCTGCAGCGCCAGCCCGCGGACGACGTCGCGCCACAGGACCGGGTCGCGGAACAGGTCGACGAACGCCAGCCAGTAGCGCGTGGGCAGGTAGGGCGCGATCGGCGAGGCGGCGTCGAGGGTGAACAGCAGCGACGAGGTCACGAGCACCGCCAGCGCGCCGAGCGCGGCGGCCAGCGGCGAGTCGGTGAGCGTGGAGAAGAGCAGCCCGAACGCCGCGACGCCGAGCATCGACACGGCGACGTAGCCGATCGCCATCAGCGTCCGGCCGGCCAGCTCCTCCGGCGTCAGCGACGTGCCCGACACCGACGTGCCGCCCGCGACCGGCCGCGCGTCGAACAGCAGCTGGCCGACTCCGTAGCCGACGGCGGCGACCACCACGACGGTCACGACGACGAACGCGAGCACCGCGACCAGCTTGGCCACCAGCAGGCGGGTGCGGCCCGCCGGACGGGCGAGCAGGTACCGCAGCGTCCCGGCCTGCGCCTCCCCCGCGACGGCGTCGCCGCTGACCACCGCGACGGCGATCGGCAGGAACAGCGGCAGCACGATCGCCAGCGCGGCCAGCGGGTACAGCTGCCCGTTGGTGAGGACGGCGGACAGGAACGGCGGGCCCTCGCCCGGCCGCGGCGCGAGGTCGGTGACCTGCAGCAGCACCGCCACCAGCACCGGCAGCGCGTTGAGGACGGCGATCGTCGCCCACGTGCGCGGCCGGCCGAAGGTCTTGCGCAGCTCCGTGCCGATCACACCCGCTCCCTGCCGATCACGCCCGCTCCACCCGGTCCGCGCTGGTGCCCGCGGCGGCGAGCACGACCTCCTCGAGCGTGGGCCGCTGCAGCGCCAGCCCCGCCACCGGGACGCCGGCGCCGACCAGCAGCGCGTTGACCTCCGCCGGGTCCGCCCCGCGCACCACCACCCGGCCGCCGTCGGTGCCCAGCACCCGCCCGTCGAGGACCGCGCGCACCCGCTCGGGCGCCGGGGTGTCGACGACGGTGGCGCCGGTGGGCGCGGTGAGCCGCGCGATCTCGTCCTGCAGCACCAGCCGCCCGCGGTCGAGGACACCGACCCGGCTGCACAGCTGCTCGACCTCGGCCAGCAGGTGGCTGGACAGGAACACCGTCGTCCCGCCGCGGTGCAGGTCGAGCAGCAGCTCGCGGATCTCGTGGATGCCCTGCGGGTCCAGGCCGTTGGTCGGCTCGTCGAGGACCAGCAGCTCCGGCCGGCGCAGCAGCGCCCCGGCCAGGCCCAGGCGCTGGCGCATGCCGAGCGAGTAGGCGCCGACCTTCCGCCGGCCCACCCCGCCCAGGCCGACCTGGTCGAGCACCTCGGCGATCCGCCGGCGCCGCGTGCGGCGGGAGCCGCCCGGGCCGGCGGCGTCGAGCAGCGCCAGGTTGGCCGCGCCGGACAGGTGCCGGTGGTGCGCCGGGCCCTCGATCAGCGCGCCCACGCGCGGCAGCACCCGGCGCCCGGCCCGCGGCATCCGCTCGCCGAGCAGCTCGACCTCGCCGCGGGTGGGCAGCACCAGGCCCAGCAGCATGCGCACCGTCGTCGTCTTGCCCGAGCCGTTGGCGCCGAGGAAGCCGTAGACGTCGCCGGCGCGGACGTCGAGGTCGATGCCGTCGACCGCGCGCACCCGGCCGTACTGCTTGACCAGTCCCCGGGTGACGATCACCGAGCTCACGACGGCGCCCCCGGGAGGCCGGCCGCGGCGTCGGCGAGCGCGTCGAGGGTGACGGTCCCGGTCAGCAGGTAGGTGCCGGAGCCGGGGGTGTCGAGCAGCATCAGCCCGAGCGGGCCGACGGCGACCCGGGTGCCGCGCTCGTCGCGCACGGCGTCGGGCGAGGCGGCCAGCGCGGAGCGGACGGCCGCCGCCAGCCGGCCGGGGACCGGCGCCACCGCCAGCAGCGTCACGCCGCTGCCGTACACGCCGATCACCTCCGGCGCCCCGGCCAGCTCCCGCCGCGGCAGGCCGGCCAGCTCGCGGGGCAGCGGGACGAGCCGCAGCCGGCGGTCGGCCTCGCGCAGCAGGCCCTCGGCGTCCTGGCCGGCCCGGGCGCGCACGTCGGCCGGCGGGACGAACGCGACGACGCCGGGCGGCGGGACGGTCAGGTCGAGGTCGAGGAAGCGGGTGTCGAGGGCGGGGACCGACGCGCCGTCGGCGACGACCTCCACGGCCAGCGGGAGGCCCGTGCCCGCGTCGGCCCAGACGTCGACGTGCGCCACCGAGGCGGCCGGCGCCGCGGGCACCAGGCGCAGGCCGAGCGCGTCGCGGCCGGCGACCCGCCGGGCGCCGATCCGGGACAGCTCGTCGTCGGCGGCCTCCGACAGCAGCCGCCGGCCCAGGGTCGCCGGCACCAGGTCCGGCGCCGTGGGCAGGGCGAGCGGGGCCGGGGCGGTGCGGGTGGCGGTCGCGGACTCGTACTCCCACGTCCACGTGCCGCCCGCGTCGGCGTGCACGCCGGTCTCCCCCGTCGCCGACACGACGTCGACGCGGTGCTCCTCGGGTCCGCGCCACCAGACGCGCATCGCGGTGCGGTCGCTGAGCAGGTCGGCGACGGCGGGCAGCTGGTCACCCACGGGCAGCGCGAGCCCGCCGGCGGAGACGGCGTAGCCGGAGAAGCCGACGCCGTCGCTGGCGAGGACGGCGTCCCGCAGCTCGGCGGCGGGGACGTCGGCGTCGCCGGCCGGCAGCGCGCCCACGAGCACGGGCAGCGACGCGAGGACGGCGACCAGCCCGACCACGACCGACCAGCGGCGGGCCCGCCCGTACCCGCGTGCGGCCATGACGGCCACGGTACGAGCGCCGCGCACGGGCGGCCCGCGGCGCCGGGGGAACGCCCTGCCCGACGGCCTCGGCGTCGCCGCTGCACCGCCCGCGCATGGACCGGCCGCGCCAAGGGGTACCGCTGGGGCATGGCTCCTCCGTTGAGCGACGCCGTCGTCGTCGACGTCCTGCGCCGGCTGGACCGGCTGACCGCCCCTCTCGTGCGGCGGTTGGCCCGTCCACCGGACCTCCCGACCACCCAGCGCGACGCCTGGTGGGCCGAACAGGCCGCCCAGGTGGGCGCGGTCGCGAGCAGCCTGCCGCGGGTGGCCGGCCGGCTGGCCGACCTCCTGCCGCTGCAGAACACCGTCGGGACGGCGGTCCAGTCGCTCGTGGTGCTCGGCGTGGCCAACGAGCACGGCGTCACGGACCCCGCCGTGCGGGTCTCCCTGCTGTCGGAGGTGCTGCTCGACCGCGACCTCCCGCCCGGCCGGGTCCGCCCGCTGCTGGAACGGGTGCGCGGCGCCTACACCGAGACCGCGATCGGCGTGAAGGAGGAGCGGGCCGGCCTGCGGGGCATCGTGCGCACCATCTGGCGGGCCTCCCGGCTGCTCAGCCGCATCGACGAGGCGCTCGACGCCCGCCCCAAGGGGCGCATCGGCGCGCGGGCTCTCGCCCAGCTGCCGGTGGTCGGCGTCCTCGGCGGGTACGCCGCCGAGCGCGAGGCGCTGCGCCGGGCGGCCCGCATGACCGCCGACCTCCTCGAGCCCGGCCGCCGCGTCAGCGTGCTGTGATCCGTTTCGGCCGCACGGCAGGCTGACCTGCGGGAACTGTCGTCCCCCGGTCGTAGCGTGCGGGGTGGGGAGGAGGTCGCGGAGTACGTCTCGCCCATCGAACGGGCGCTCGTCGGTGTGCTCCTCGACCAGCCGGTCACCATCGGGCGACTGCCGGTCTCTCTGCTGTCGGACGAGCAGGCCGCCGCCGAGCTGCAGCGGGTGCAGGCGCGCAAGGCGATGGAGGCCGCGTACGAGGCGGAGCTGGTGCTCCGCCTGGCCGAGGCCCGCCCGGCCGACACCGACCCCGCGCCCGGCACGCCCGGTGCGAGGGGTGGTTCGTGGGCGCCGGATCCCGAGCTGCCCGGGGTGTCGGAGTTCTTCACCGCCGAGCTGGCGGTGGTGCTCAACGTCGGCCGGGGCACCGCCTCGCACCTGGCGCACCGGGCGTGGACGTACCGCTCGCACCTGCCGGCCACGTGGGGGGCGCTGGCCGCCGGGACTCTGGACGAGGCGCGTGCCAAGGCGCTGGTCGACGTGCTCGAGCACACCGGCCCGGTGACCGCCCGGATGATCGAGGCCCGGCTGCTGCCCGAGGCCCCGTCGCTGACGGTGCGCAAGCTCCGGGAGCGGGCGCTGGCGCTGCTGCAGGCCGCCGACGTCGACGCCATCGACGCCCGCCGGGAGACCGCGCAACGGCACGCCGACGTGCGGCTCTACGACGGCCCGTTCGACGGCATGGCCATCCTCGCCGCCGACCTCCGGGCCGACGTCGCCGCCGCCTACCACGCGTTCGTCGATGCGCTGGCCCGGATGCTCAAGGCCGACGGCGATCCCCGCCCGCTCGGGCAGCTGCGCACCCTGGTCTACGCCGATCTGCTGCGGCGCCCGTGGGAGACCGGCCGCTCCGCGGTGACCGCGCACCTGCAGGTCATCGCCACCCTCAGCGCGCTGGCCGGGCGCAGCGCCGAGGCCGGGACGGTGAACGGGCTGCCGATCACCGCCGCGCACCTGCGCGAACTGCTCCAGCACCTGGACGCGCTCGGCGTCCGCGCGCCGGAGGGCGGATCGGTCACCCTCGCCCTGGTCGACGACGACGGCACCCTCCGCGCCACCACCACCCTCGACCAGCTCCGCCGCCTCGCCCGCGTCGGCTGCCGCGACCACTCGGACACCGACTGTGACTGCGCGGTGCTGGGCCGGCCCGATCCGACCGACCGCTACGCGCCCTCCGCGCCGCAGCAGCGGTTCGTACACACCGCGACCGCACCTGCCGCTTCCCCACCTGCGGCCAGCGGGTCGGCTGGGCCGACGCCGACCACGTCATCCCACACGCCCACGGCGGCCCCACCGACTGCGCCAACCTCTGCTGCCTGTGCCGCAGCCACCACCGCCTCAAGACCTTCGCGAAGGGGTGGCGCTTCCACATGAGCGCCGACGGCACCCTCACCGTCACCACCCCGTCCGGTATCAAGCGGACAACCCGGCCACCGGGCATGCGACCACCACCCGCCGAACCCGACCCACCGCCCGATGACGCCGGGATGCCGCCGGCCGACCCGCGTGACGACCCGCCACCGTTCTGAGTCACGGGATCAGTGCGGGCGTCGGCTCACCACCGGACGGGGTGAGCCGAC
>NZ_JBJGZI010000024.1:0-83456 GCF_054050455.1 Geodermatophilus sp. SYSU D00684
GGGAGTTGTCGATCACGCCCCCCCCCAAAAACCCCGCCCCCGCCGCCCCCCCCCCCGGGGCGGCGCCCGCCCCCCCTTCTGCATTCCCCGACACGGCCCGACCGGAATGCACCACCGCCCCGGATCCGTCCTGACGAAACCGGGGCCGTGTGCGTTCGTCGGCGGCCACCCGACCTCAGGGGACGATGCGGCGGAGGCCTGCGAACGACAGCGCCGCGGCTATCACCCCGAGCGCCGCCGGCACGAGGACCGCCAGGGTCAGCATCGACTGCTCGGTCAGCCAGGTGCCGACGTCGCCCCAGGCGCGCTGCCACGAGACGAGGATGGCGAGCCCGCCGAAGAGCAGGATCCCGCCGACCACCAGGCTCCACAGTCCGAGCTGCCCCCACCGCTTCGTCACCACGCCGAAGGCGACGCCGAGGAAGGCGGCGGCGAGCATCGGTGCACCGGAGACGACGACCTGCAGCGCCCAGTTGTCGACGTCGAGCTTGCCGGGCGCCCAGAAGTTCAGCCGGACGCCCCAGCCGCCGGTGGCGTCCTCGATGGCGACCAGGGTCGCGAGGACCACGCCGTACGCGAGGGCGGAGCCGACCGCGACGACGGCGGTGCCCCGGTAGAACGTGCGCCGGCTGAGGCTCATCCCCATGGCGAACGGCAGCAACTAGGTCACCGACTGGACGAACACCACCAGCACGGAGACGTAGAGGGACAGGACGCCGCCGTTGATCCCCCCGCCGGGCTGCTCGCTCGCGGCGGTGAGCCCCCAGATCGGCAGGTTGATGGCGAAGCTCAGCAGGGCGATGCCCCACGGGATGCCGATGATCTGCAGGGGGTTGATCAGGTGCAGGCGGGCCGCGGCCAGCGTGCGGTTCATCGGGTGGCCCCTTCGAAGGAGAAGTCGTCGTCGGAGGACGGGCCGTGGGGGACGGCCACCGGGCGGGTCGCGGCGGTGCGGGAGCTGAGGGCGACGAGACGAGCTGCTGCAGGGGCGTGCGCTCGGCGGTGACGCCGGCCGCGGCGAGGTCGTCGGTGTCCACGGGCCCGCGCAGCCGGACGACCGCGCGGCTGGAGCCGCCCAGCGTCTCGGTGGTCAGCACCTCGTGCTGCCGGCCGAACGCGGCGACGGCGTCGGCGCGGCCGGTCACGGTGAGGGCGGCGGCCCGCAGGTCGTCGGCGTCGTCGTCGAGGAGGACCCGGCCGGCGTCGATGAGCAGGACGTGCTCGAGCAGGCCGCTGATCTCCTCGATGAGGTGGGTCGACAGGACGATCGTGCGCGGGTTCTCCGCGTAGTCGGCGATCAGCCGGTCGTAGAACAGCTGCCGGGCGACGGCGTCGAGGCCCAGGTAGGGCTCGTCGAACAGGGTGAGCGGCGCCCGCGAGGCCAGGCCGATGGTGATGCCGACGGCGGAGACCATGCCGCGGGAGAGCTTCTTGACCAGCCGGCGGGGCGGCAGGCCGAAGTCGGCCACCAGCGACCGCGCCAGGTCCTCGTCCCAGGTCGGGAAGAGGGTGGCGGCCGCGCTCAGGGCGTCGCGCACCCGGAAGTTGTCCGGGTAGCGCTGGCTCCCCTTGACGAAGCAGACCTGCTGCAGGACGGCGTCGTCCTCGTAGGGGTCGGCGCCCAGCACCCGCACGCTGCCGCGGGTGGGCACGCGGTGCCCGGTGAGCAGCTGCATGAGCGTGGTCTTGCCGGCGCCGTTGCGGCCGAGCAGGCCGGTGATGCCGTCGGTGGCGAAGCCCGTGGTGACGCCGTCGAGAGCGGTGTGCTCCGGTACCGCATCGTCACGTCGGTGAGCGTGGCGGCGGCGTCGCTCATCGCTCGTCCTCCCAGCGGTCGATCATGGTGGCCAGCTCGCGGGTGGAGATGCCGAGCTTGTGGGCCTCGGTCATCAGGGGGCGGACGTACTGGTCGGCGAACTCGCTGCGGCGGCGCTCGAGCAACTGCTCGCGGGCGCCCGTGGCGACGAACATGCCGACTCCTCGTCTCTTGTAGAGGACCCCGTCGGCCACCAGCTGGTTGAGGCCCTTGGCCGCGGTGGCGGGGTTGATGCGGTGGAAGGCGCTGAGCTCGTTGGACGAGGGCGCCTGGCTCTCCTCGGCGAGGGAGCCGTCGACGATCGCGTTCTCGATCTGCGCGGCGACCTGCCGGAAGATCGGGCCGGCGTCCTCGTTCACCGGAGACGCCCACTACCGCCAGGGTCCCCGGGGCCCCTGGGTTCACTACTCATGTAATGGACCGTAGAACCGGCTCGTCCGGGGCGTAAACCCCGGCTACGGTCGCGCCCGTGGACGACGTCGTCAGGCCCTTCAGCGTCGACGTGCCGCCGGACGCGGTGGCGGACCTGCGCCGCCGGCTCCGTGCCACCCGCTGGCCGGACCCGCCGACGGCGGACGGGTGGGCGCAGGGCGTCCCGGTGGACGTGCTGCAGGAGGTCTGCCGGTACTGGGCCGAGGAGTACGACTGGCCGGCCCGGCAGGCGCGGATCAACGCGTTCCCGCAGGTGGTCACGGAGATCGACGGGCTGCCGGTGCACGCCCTGCACGTCCGCTCGCCGCACCCGGACGCGCTGCCGCTGGTCCTCACCCACGGCTGGCCCGGCTCGGTCGTCGAGTTCCTCGAGGTGATCGGCCCGCTCACCGACCCCGAGGACCCGCGCGACGCCTTCACCGTCGTCGCCCCGTCGCTGCCGGGCTACGGGTGGAGCGGGAAGCCGACGGCACCCGGCTGGGGGCCGGCGCGGACCGCCGACGCCTGGGCGGAGCTGATGCGCCGGCTCGGGTACGAGCGCTTCGGCGCCCAGGGCGGGGACATCGGGTCGTTCGTGTCGGCCAACCTGGGGGCGCGGCACCCCGACCGGGTGGTCGGCGTGCACCTGAACATGGTGGTGACCGTCCCGCCGGAGGGGCGGACGGACCTCGACGAGCGCGAGCAGCGGGCGCTGGACCGGATGCGGGCCTTCCGCGACGACGGCTCGGCCTACAGCCACCAGCACCGCACCCGGCCCCAGACGCTCGGCTACGGCCTGACCGACTCCCCGGCCGGCCAGTGCGCGTGGGTCCTCGAGAAGTTCCACGCCTGGACCGACACCGGCGGCGACCCGGTCGGGGTCCTCGGCGTCGACCGGCTGCTCGACGACGTCTCGGTGTACTGGTTCACCGGCACGGCGACGTCGTCGGCGCGGATGTACTGGGAGATGGCCCGGGCGCCGGAGGAGCGGACGCCGCGGGTCGACGTCCCCAGCGGCGTGTCGATGTTCCCCGGGGAGATCTTCGTGCCGCCCCGGGCGTGGGCGGAGCGGCAGCTGACCGACCTGCGGGCGTGGCGTGAGCACGACAGCGGCGGGCACTTCGCGGCGATGGAGCGGCCGGCGGAGCTGGTGGCCGACGTCCGGGCGTTCTTCCGCCCGCTCAGGTAACCGCCGCGACACACGGGGCAACTAGCGTCCGGGCTCCGCCGACCCCGGAGGACCCCGCGTGCACCTCTCCCCGCACGAGCAGGAGCGCCTGCTGCTCTCCTACGCCGCCGACCTCGCCCGCCGACGGCGCGCCCGGGGGCTGCGGCTGAACCTCCCGGAGGCGACGGCGGTCATCACCGACCACGTGCTGGAGGGCGCCCGCGACGGCGTCCTGGTCGCCGAGCTCATGCAGTCGGGCCGCACGGTCCTCACCCGCGACGACGTTATGGACGGCGTCCCCGAGCTGCTGGAGGAGGTGCAGGTGGAGGCCACCTTCCCGGACGGGACCAAGCTCGTGACCGTCCACCAGCCGATCCCGTGATCCCCGGCGAGGTGATCCCCGCGGAGGGGACGATCGAGACGCTGCCCGGCGCCCCGCGGATCGAGCTCGAGGTGACCAACACCGGCGACCGGCCGGTGCAGGTGGGCTCGCACTACCACTTCGCGCAGACCAACCGGGCGCTGCGGTTCGACCGGGCCGCCGCACACGGCCACCGGCTCGACGTCGCCGCCGGCACCGCCGTCCGCTTCGAGCCCGGCATCACCCGCACCGTGACGCTGGTGCCGCTGGCCAGCGCGCGCGTCGTCCCCGGCCTGACCGGAGAGGGAGGGCTCGGCTGATGGTGCAGCTGTCCCGCGAGCGCTACGCGCAGCTGTACGGGCCGACCACCGGCGACCGGATCCGGCTGGCCGACACCGACCTGCTCATCGAGGTCGAGGAGGACCGCTGCGGCGGCCCCGGCCGGGCCGGCGAGGAGGCGGTGTTCGGCGGCGGCAAGGTGATCCGCGAGTCGATGGGCCAGGGCCGCGCCACCCGCGCCGAGGGCGCCCCCGACCTGGTCATCACCGGCGCCGTCGTGCTGGACCACTGGGGGGTCGTCAAGGCCGACGTCGGTGTCCGTGACGGGCGCATCGTCGCGCTGGGCAAGGCCGGCAACCCCGACACGATGGACGGCGTCCACCCGGACCTGGTCATCGGCCCCGGCACCGAGGTGATGGCCGGCAACGGGCGGATCCTCACCGCCGGCGGCATCGACTGCCACGTCCACTTCATCTGCCCGCAGATCGTGCCGACGGCGCTGGGCTCGGGCGTCACCACGCTCATCGGCGGCGGCACCGGTCCGGCGGAGGGCTCGAAGGCCACCACGATCACCCCGGGCGACTGGTACCTGGCGCGCATGCTCGAGGCGATGGACCCGTGGCCGGTGAACGTCGCGTTGCTGGGCAAGGGCAACACCGTCTCGCAGGAGTCGATGGAGGAGCAGCTCCGCGGCGGGGCGAGCGGCTTCAAGCTGCACGAGGACTGGGGCTCGACGCCCGCGGCGATCGACGCCTGCCTCACCGTCGCCGGCCGGCACGGCGTCCCGGTGGCGCTGCACTCGGACACGCTCAACGAGGCCGGGTTCGTCGAGGACACCCTGGCCGCGATCGCCGGCCGGTCGATCCACGCCTACCACACCGAGGGTGCCGGGGGCGGTCACGCGCCGGACATCATCACCGTGGCCGGGCACCCGAACGTGCTGCCGAGCAGCACCAACCCGACCCGGCCGCACACGGTGAACACCCTCGACGAGCACCTCGACATGCTCATGGTCTGCCACCACCTGGACTCCTCCGTCCCGGAGGACCTCGCCTTCGCCGAGAGCCGGATTCGGCCGACGACGATCGCCGCCGAGGACCTGCTGCACGACCTCGGCGCCATCTCGATGATCGGCTCCGACGCGCAGGCGATGGGCCGGGTCGGCGAGGTGGTCCTGCGCACCTGGCAGACCGCGCACGTGATGAAGCGCAAGCGCGGGTCGCTGGCCGGCGACGGCGCCGCGGACAACCTGCGGGCCCGCCGGTACGTCGCGAAGTACACGATCTGCCCCGCGGTGGCGCACGGCATCGACGGCGAGGTGGGCTCGGTCGAGCCCGGCAAGCTCGCCGACCTGGTGCTGTGGGACCCGCGCTTCTTCGGCGTCCGCCCGCACGCGGTGCTCAAGGGCGGGGTCGTCGCCTGGGCGCAGATGGGCGACGCCAACGCCTCCATCCCGACGCCGCAGCCGCAGCTGCCCCGGCCCATGTTCGGCGCCTACGGCCGCGTCCCCGCGCGGACGTCGCTGCACTTCGTCGCCCCGGCGGCGCTCGAGGCGGGCCTGGGGAACCGGCTGGCGGTCGACCGGCGGCTGGCCGCGGTCACCGACACCACCCGGCTCGCCAAGGCCGACATGCCGGAGAACACCGCGCTGCCGGAGATCCGCGTCGACCCGGACACCTTCACGGTCACCGTCGACGGCGAGGTGTGGGAGCCCGAGCCTGTGCGCGAGCTGCCGATGGCGCAGCGGTACTTCCTCTTCTGATGACGGCCGCGCTGCTGACGCTGGCCGACTCCCGGCTCCCCGCCGGCGGGCACACGCACTCCGGCGGGGTGGAGCAGGCGGTCGCGGCCGGGCTGGTGCACGACCCGGCGTCGCTGGCGGCCTTCCTGCTGCGCCGGCTGGCGACGGCGGGTGCCGTGGCGGCCGGCCTGGCGGCCGCGGCGTGCCGGGGCGGGGACCTCGCGGGACTCGACGCCGAGGCCGACGCCCGGACGCCGTCGCCGGCGCTGCGGGCGGCCTCCCGGCAGCAGGGCCGCGGGCTGGTGCGGGTCGGCCGCCGGGCGTGGCCGTCGCCGGCCTGGGACGCGCTGCCGGCCGCGCCGCACCACCCGGTCGCGCTCGGCGTCGCCGCGGCCGCGGGCGGGCTCACCGCCCGGGACGCCGCCGCGGCCGCCGCGTACCTGTCGGTCAGCGGCCCGGCGACGGCGGCCCAGCGGCTGCTCGCCATGGACCCACTCACCGTCGCGGCCGTCACCGCGCGGCTCGCGCCGGAGATCGACGCCGTCGCCACCACCGCCGCGGAGAGCGGCAGAAATGGCCATTTCTGCCGCCTGCCCGCCGACGCCGACCCGCTCCTCGACCTGCTGGCCGAGGTGCACGCCACGAGAGGGGACCGCTTCTTTGCCTCCTGACCACAACCTCCAGGACTACGTCGACGCGGAGGTCCCGCACCGGCACGGCGGGCCGCTGCGCGTCGGGCTCGGCGGCCCGGTCGGCTCGGGGAAGACCGCGCTGGCCGCGGCCCTGTGCCGCACGCTGGGTGCCGAGTACGACCTCGCCGTCGTCACCAACGACATCTACACGACCGAGGACGCCGACTTCCTGCGCCGCAACGCCGTCCTCCCCGACGACCGGATCGAGGCGGTGCAGACCGGCTGCTGCCCGCACACCGCCATCCGCGACGACATCACGGCCAACCTCGACGCCGTCGAGCTGCTCGAGGCGCGCCACCCCGGCCTGGAGCTGGTGTTCGTCGAGTCCGGCGGGGACAACCTGACGGCGAGCTTCAGCTACGGGCTGGTCGACGTGCAGGTGTTCGTCGTCGACGTCGCCGGCGGGGACAAGGTGCCGCGCAAGGGCGGGCCCGGGGTCACCGCGAGCGACCTGCTGGTGGTGAACAAGACCGACCTCGCGCCGCTGGTGGGCGCCGACCTCGACGTCATGCGGCGGGACTCGGCGCTGGTGCGCGGGGAGAAGCCGACGCTGCTCGTCTCGCTGCGGGAGGACCCCACGGCGGGGCCCGTGGCCGACTGGGTGCGCGAGCAGGTGCGGGCCCGCCGGCTGCAGCGGGCGTGAGGACGCGGGTCGAGGTCGTCGCGCGGCGCGGGCCCGGCGGGCGCACGGTGCTGCCGGTGGTCCGCGCGAACGGGCAGCTGGCGGTGCGCCGGACCGGTCCGTCCTCGGTGCACATCGTGGCGACGGCGTTCGGCCCGCTGGGCGGGGACGACGCCGAGGTCCGGCTGGTGGTCGAGGAGGGCGCCACGCTGGCGGTGCGGTCGGTGGCCGCGGCCGTCGCGCTGCCCGCCCGCGACGGCGACCGGCCCTCGGTGCAGCGCGTCGCCGCCGAGGTGGCCGGGGAGCTGGACCTGCGGCCGGAGCCCACCGTGGTCGCCGTCCGCGCGCACCACCGGGCCGAGCTGACCGCGTCGCTGGCGGCGGGTGCCGTCCTCACCGCCACCGAGCAGGTGCTTCTCGGCCGCACCGGCGAGGAGCCCGGCCGGTGGACCGGCACCACGCGGGTGGTCGTCGACGGGCGGCCGCTGGTGCACACGACCGTCGGCCTGGGACCCGGCGCCCCGGCCTGGCTGCCGCCGGTCGCGCCGCGCGCCTGGGCGTCCACGGTGCACGTGGGGCAGGCTGCCGGGGTGCTGACCGCCGACGACGCCGTCCGCCTGCCGCTGGAGAACGGGTGGGTGGCCACCGCCTGGGGGACCGAGCTGCACTCCGTGGTGCGCGCGGTGGAGGCGGTGGCGTGACGCTCGTCGTCCGGGCACGGCGGGTGGTGCTGCCGGGCGGTGAGCGCGCCGCCGCGGTGCACACCGCCGGCGGCGTGGTCACCGCGGTCACCGGCTACGACGACGTCCCGGCCGGCGCGGTCACCCTCGCCGACGACGAGGTGCTGCTGCCCGGGCTGGTCGACAGCCACGTGCACGTCAACGAGCCCGGCCGCACCGAGTGGGAGGGCTTCGCCACCGCCACCCGCGCCGCGGCCGCCGGCGGCATCACCACGGTCGTGGACATGCCGCTGAACTCCGTGCCGGCGACCACCACGCTCGAGGCGCTGCGGGTCAAGCGGGAGGTCGCGGCCGGGCAGGTCGCCGTGGACGTGGCGTTCTGGGGCGGCGCGGTGCCGGGCAACCTCGCGGAACTGCGGCCGATGCACGAGGCCGGCGTCGTCGGGTTCAAGTGCTTCCTGCTCGACTCCGGCGTCCCGGAGTTCCCGCCGCTGGACGACGCCGGGCTGCGCGCAACGCTGGCCGAGCTGGCGTCGTTCGACGGGCTGCTGATCGCGCACGCCGAGGACGAGCAGGTGATCGAGGCGGCGCCCGGGCCCGCCGGGGCCAGCTACGCGGCGTTCCTCGCCTCCCGCCCGCCCGCGGCCGAGGAGACGGCGATCGGCCGGCTGGTGGCGGCCACCCGGGACACCGGCGCGCGCAGCCACGTCGTCCACCTGGCCGACGGCGACGCGCTGCCGCTGCTGCGCGCCGCCCGGGCGTCCGGGGTGCGGGTCACCGTGGAGACCTGCCCCCACTACCTGACCTTCACCGCCGAGGACGTGCCCGACGGCGACACCGCGTACAAGTGCTGCCCGCCGATCCGCGAGGCGGCGCACCGGGAGGCGCTGTGGGGCGCGCTGACGGCCGGCGACGGCGGCCCTCCCGTGATCGACATGGTGGTCAGCGACCACTCGCCGTGCACGCCGGAGCTCAAGCGGCTCGACGTCGGCGACTTCGGGCTGGCGTGGGGCGGCATCGCGGGGCTGCAGGTGGCGCTGCCGGCGGTGTGGACCGGCGCGCGGGCCCGCGGGGTGCCGTTGGCGGAGGTGGTGGGCTGGATGGCGGCGGCGCCGGCGCGGCTGGCCGGGCTGCCGGGCAAGGGTGCGATCGCCGTCGGGAGGGACGCCGACCTGGTGGCCTTCGCGCCCGACGAGCGGTTCACCGTGGGCCGGCTCGAGCACCGCAACCCGGTGACGCCCTACGCAGGGCGCGAGCTCACCGGCGTCGTCCGGCGGACCTGGCTGCGCGGGCGGGAGGCCGACGGCAGCCCCCTCGGCCGGCTGCTCAGCCGAGGGGACCGCTGATCACGACTGCTGTTCGCCCTCCTCGCGGGCGGCCTGGTCCATGATCTGCGGGTCGTCGGTGGAGCCGCCGGCGGGGTCGGCGTTGCCCAGCGCGGTCTCGGCGGGCATCTGCTCGACGTGCTCGCGGGCGCGCTCGCGCAGGTCGTCGGTGGGTTCGGACACGGGTCCTCCTCGGATCTCTCGCGGACCCCGGCGCTCTACCCCGCCCGTGCCACAGTGACCCGCGACCGCCGCCGACGAGGAGACCCATGAGCGACCCGTTCGACCTGCCCGACCTCGCCGTCCGTACGCAGGGCGGCGCCGTGGTGGCCGCCAACGACGAGTTCTTCGCCGGCAAGGAGAACCTGGTCCTGCCCGGGCCGGCGCGGGCGCGTGACGACTTCGGCGCCCGCGGCAAGGAGTACGACGGCTGGGAGACCCGCCGGCGCCGGGAGCCCGGGCACGACTGGGCGGTCGTGCGGCTCGGCATGCCGGGCGTGGTGCACGCCGTCGTCGTCGACACCGCGTTCTTCCTCGGCAACTTCCCGCCGCGGGCCTCGCTGGAGGGCGCCTCCGTCGAGGGCCACCCGCCGGCGGCCGCGCTGGCCGGCGCCGACTGGTTCCCGCTGCTGCCGCTGTCGGACCTGGCCGGGGGCACCGCGAACCGCTTCACCGTCGAGCCGGGGCCGCGGGTGACGCACGTGCGGCTGTCCATCCACCCCGACGGCGGCGTGGCGCGGCTGCGGGTGCACGGCGAGGTCGTGCCCGACCCGCGGCTGCTCGACGCCGGCCCGTGCGACCTCGCCGCGCTGGAGAACGGCGGGCGGGTCGCCGGGGTGAGCAACGCCTTCTACGGCAGCCCGCACCAGCTCATCGGCCGCGGCGAGGCCCGCTCGATGGGCGAGGGCTGGGAGAACGCCCGCCGCCGCGACGACGGCAACGACTGGGTCGAGGTGGCGCTGGCCTGCGAGGGCACGGTGACCCTGGCCGAGCTCGACACCTCGTGGTTCCTCGGCAACGCGCCCGGGGCGGCGTCGCTGACCGGCCGGACGGCGGACGGCGCCGAGGTGCAGCTGCTGCCCCGCACGCCGCTGCAGCCCGACACCCGGCACCGGTTCGTCCTGCCCGGCGACGCCGCGGTGACCGCGGTGCGGATGGACGTCTTCCCCGACGGCGGCATGGCCCGCCTGCGGCTGTGGGGCCGCCCCACCGGCGCCGGCCGCGCCGCCCTGCAGCAGCGGTGGGAGGCGACCGCCCTGGGTTGAGCGGCAGAAATGGCCATTTCTGCCGCCGGCGACGGGTAGGGCCGGTCCGTGGCGACGATCGCGATCACCGGCTCCACCGACGGCATCGGCCGGGCGGCCGCGCGGCGGCTGCTGGGCGGCGGGCACACCGTCGTCCTGCACGCGCGCAGCGAGGCCCGCGGTGCCCCGGTCGCCGAGGAGCTCGGCCGGCTCGGGGACGTCCGGCTGGTCACCGGCGACCTGGCCGACCTGGACCAGGTCCGCGCGCTCGCCGGGCAGCTCGGGGAGGTGGACGCGCTGGTGCACAACGCCGGCGTGTGGCCGCCGGACGGCGCGCCGGCCAGCGCGCAGGGCCACGAGCTCGCGTTCGCCGTCAACGCGCTGGCCCCGCACCTGCTCACCGCGCTGGTGCACGAGCGGGTGCGCGGGCGGCTGGTCTTCCTCGGCAGCGGCATGGTCGGCTCGGGCCGCGTCGACCCCGGCGACCTCGGCGGCGCGCGCGAGCCGGCGCGCGCCTACGCCGACTCCAAGGCGCTCGACGTCGTCCTGGCCCTGGGCTGGGCCCGCCGCCTGCCGCACCTGCGGGTGGGCGCGGTCGACCCGGGCTGGGTGCGCACCAAGCTGGCCTCCCCGGGCGCGCCCGGGGACGTCGAGGACGGCGGCGCGCGGGTGACGCACGCCGCGGCCGGCGACTGGCCCGGCGGCTACACCGCCGGCCGCCGCCCGGCGCGCACGCCCCGCGCCCTCGAGGACCCCGCCCTGCAGGACCGCGTGCTGGCCGCGATGGACCGCCTCGCCGGGGTCGCCGCGTAGGGCGGCACAAATGGCCGTTCCTGCCGCCCGCGGGGTCAGGTCCCGGTGACGTGCTCGGGGCGGACGGGGACGCGGGTCAGCGGCAGGCCCGTCGCCTGGCGGATCGCGGCGAGCACCGCGGGCCCGGAGGAGATGTTCGGCGCCTCGCCGACGCCGCGCAGGCCGTAGGGCGCGTGCGGGTCGGCGTACTCCAGCACCTCGATGCGCATCGGCGGCATGTCCAGCACGGTCGGGATGAGGTAGTCGGTGAACGACGGGTTCTGTACGCGGCCGTCGCGGACCAAGATCTCCTCCATCACCGCCAGGCCCAGCCCCTGCGCCGTCCCGCCCTGGATCTGCCCGACGACGGCCTGCGGGTTGATCGCCTTGCCGACGTCCTGCGTGCAGGCCATCTCCACGACCTTGACCAGCCCGAGCTCGGTGTCGACGTCGACCACGGCCCGGTGCGCGGAGAAGGCGTACTGCACGTGCGCGAAGCCCTGGCCGGTCTCCGGGTCGATCGCCTCGGTGGGCCGGTGCCGCCACTCGACGGTCTCCTCGACCGCCGCGTCACCGAGCACGTCGGCCAGCGGCAGCGCCACGCCCTCGAGGTCGGACACGACCTTGCCGCCGTCCAGCCGCAGGTCGGCCACCGGCCGGCCGACGGCGGACCGCGCGAGCTCCAGCACCCGGCCGCGGACCGCCTCGCACGCGGCCTTGACCGCGCCGCCGGTGACGTAGGTCTGCCGGGACGCCGAGCTGGACCCGGCCGACCCGACGCCGGTGTCCTTCGGGTGGAGCACGACGGCGTCCACGCCGAGCTCGGTGCGGGCGATCTGCTGCTCGACGGTGACCAGGCCCTGGCCGACCTCGGCGGCCGCGGTGTGCACGGTCGCGACCGCCTCGCCGCCGACCACCTCCAGCCGCACCCGCGCGGTCGAGTAGTCGTCGAAGCCCTCGGAGAAGGCCACGTTCTTGTAGGCGACGGCGTACCCGACGCCGCGGCGCACGCCCTCGCCGTGGGTGGTGTTGGACACCCCGCCGGGCATGTGCCGCAGGTCGACGTCGTCGCCGGTGGCGGGCGCCGGCGGCAGCGGCATCGCCTCCAGCCGGCGCAGCAGCTCCGCGACCGGCGCGGGGCTGTCGACGACCTGACCGGTGGGCGTCTCCGAGCCCTGCTCCATCGCGTTGCGGCAGCGCAGCTCGACCGGGTCCATGCCCAGCTCGGCGGCGAGGGCGTCCATCTGCGCCTCGTAGGCGAAGGCGGTCTGCACCGACCCGAACCCGCGCATGGCGCCGCACGGCGGGTTGTTGGTGTACGCGCCGTAGCAGTCGACGTGCACGTTCGGGACCACGTAGGGGCCGATGCCCATCGTGCCGCCGTTGCCCACGACCGCCGGCGTGCTGGAGGCGTAGGCGCCGCCGTCGAAGTAGATCTCCGCCTTCACGTAGACCAGGTCGCCGCCGCGGGTGGCGCCGTGCTCGTAGCGCATGGTCGCCGGGTGGCGGTGCACGTGCCCGAAGAAGGACTCCTCGCGGTTGTAGGACATCTTCACCGGCCGGCCGGTGTGCAGCGCGAGCAGGCAGGCGTGCACGTGCATGGACAGGTCCTCGCGGCCGCCGAACGCGCCGCCGACGCCGGCGAGGGTCAGCCGCACCTTCTCCGGTGGCATGCCCAGCGCCGCGCAGACCTGCCGCTGGTCCACGTGGAGCCACTGGGTGGCCACGTACAGGTCGACGCCGCCGTCCTCGCCGGGCACCGCCAGCCCGGACTCCGGGCCGAGGAAGGCCTGGTCCTGCATGCCGACCTCGTACTCGCCGACCACGACGACCTCGGCGGTGGGCGCCGGGTCGCCCTTGCGCACCTTGAGGTGGCGCACCAGGTTGCCGTGCGGGTGCAGGTGGGCGCTCTCCCGGCTGAGCTCGGTGACCTCGGCCGGCGCGTCGTGCACCTGGTTCCACGTCGGGTGGCCCAGCGCCCGCCGCGCGTCGGTGACCGGCTCCCAGACGTCGTAGTCGACGACGATCCGCGCCGCGGCCCGGCGCGCGGTGTCGGGGTGGTCGGCGGCGACCAGCGCCACCGGCTCGCCCTGGTAGCGGACGACGTCGAGGGCGAGCACCGGCTGGTCGGCGAGCTCGAGGCCGTAGACCTTCTCGCCGGGGACGTCGTCGGAGGTGAGGACGGCGTGCACGCCGGGGACGGCCAGCGCCGGGCCGACGTCGATCGCGCGGATGCGGGCGTAGGGGTGCGGGCTGCGCAGCGTGACGCCCCACAGCATGTCGTCGGTCCACAGGTCGCTGGCGTAGGCGAACTCGCCGCGGACCTTGAGGACGCCGTCGGGGCGCTGCGCGTCGGTGCCGACCCCGCCGCCGCTGCCAGGGCCGGTCAGGTGCGAGGGGGCGCCGCTCGGGGCGCGGGTGGGGGTGCTCATCGCGCGTCACCTGCCATGCGGTCGGCCGCGAGCCGGACGGCGTCCAGGATCTTCTCGTAGCCGGTGCAGCGGCAGAGGTTCCCGGCCAGCGCCTCGCGGATCTCGGCGTCGGCGGGCGTGCGGCCCTCGTCCCGGGCGCGGCGGACCAGGTCGTCGGTGGCCACCAGCAGCCCGGGCGTGCAGAAGCCGCACTGGACGGCGCCGGCCTCGAGGAACGCCTCCTGGACGGGGTGCAGCCCGCCGGCGGGGGCGAGCCCCTCGACGGTGCCGACCTCGCGGCCCTGCGCCTGCCCGGCGGCGACCAGGCAGGCGCACACCGGCAGCCCGTCGAGGTAGACGGTGCACGAGCCGCACTCGCCCTGCTCGCAGGCGTTCTTCGAGCCGGGCAGGCCCATCCGCTCGCGCAGGACGTACAGCAGGCTCTCGCCCTCCCAGACGTCGTCCACCTGCTGCTCGGTGCCGTTGACGGTGCAGGTCAGGCGCACGTCGGGTCCCCCTTCCGGTAGTCGGCCCAGGCCCAGGTCAGCGTGCGCCGGGCCATGACCGAGAGTGCGTGGACGCGGTAGCGGGCGGTGCCGCGGACGTCGTCGATGGGCGCCGCCGCCCCGGCCACCAGCTCGCCGAACCGGGCGGCGGTGGCCGGCGGCAGCTCGGCGCGGGACTCCCACAGCCCGTCGAGCTCCCCGGCGAGGAACTCCTCGGCGGCGGGGGCGCGGCGCGGGGTGGGGGCGGCCGACCCGATGCCGGTGCCGACGGCGCGGCGGTCGGGGTGCAGCGCCAGCCCGAACGCGGCGACGGCGATGACCATCGCGTTGCGGGTGCCGATCTTGCTGTACTGCTGCGGGCCGGTGGGCGGGGTGATCCGGACGGCGGCGATCAGCTCGTCGTCGGCCAGCGCGGAGCGCTTGACGCCGGTGTAGAACTCGGCGACCGGGATCCGGCGGGTGCCGCGGACCGACGCCACCTCGACCTCGGCGCCGGCGGCCAGCAGCGCGGGGTGCGCGTCGCCGGCCGGGGAGGCGGTGGCCAGGTTGCCGCCGACGGTGCCGCGGTTGCGGATCTGCGGCGAGCCGATGGTGCGGGCGGCCATCGCCAGCCCGGGCAGCCGGTCGCCGAGCTCGGTGATGACCCGGGCGTAGGGGACGCCGGCGCCCAGCCGCACCGCGCCGTCGTCGGGCTCCCAGGCCTGCAGCTCGGCGACCCGGGTGAGGTCGAGCAGCAGCGACGGGCGGAGCCGGCCGAAGTTGATCGCGACCATGACGTCGGTGCCCCCGGCGATGGGCACGGCGTCGCGGTGGGCGGCCTTCGCCTCCAGCGCCTCCGCCCACGTCGTGGGCTGCAGGAACTCCATGGCCACTCCTCGTCGGTGTCCCGGGGGACGGCCACGGTAGCCCCGGTTCGTTCCGGCCGGGTTGCGCGACGGCACGTGGCGACTCGCCGTGTTCACACGCGGTCGGCAGGATGCCGCGGGTGGAGACGACCGCCGACCCCGGGCCCCCTGCCGACCTGCTCGTCCACGACGCCGACCTGCTGGCCACCGTCGACGACGGGCGGCGGGAGATCGCCGGCGGCTGGGTCGCCGTGACCGGCGGGGTGGTGAGCGGCGTCGGCGGGCCCGGGGACCCGCGGCCGGCGGCGGCCCGCACGGTGGACGCGCGCGGCTGCCTGGTGACGCCCGGGCTGGTCAACACCCACCACCACCTCTACCAGAACCTCACCCGGTCCTTCGCACCCGCGCTGACCGGCGGCCTGTTCGAGTGGCTGGTCACGCTCTACCCGCTGTGGGCGCGGCTGGACGAGGAGGCGGCGTACGTGTCGGCCTACGTCGGGCTCACCGAGCTCGCGCTGGCCGGCTGCACGACCTCGACCGACCACCTCTACGTGCACCCGCGCGGCGGCGGCGACCTGATCGGCGCCGAGGTGCGCGCGGCGCGGGACCTCGGCATGCGGTCGCACTTCACCCGCGGGTCGATGTCGCTGTCGGTGAAGGACGGCGGGCTGCCGCCGGACTCCGTCGTCCAGGACGACGACGAGATCCTGGCCGAGTCGCAGCGCCTGGTGGACGCCCACCACGACCGCTCCCCGCACGCGCTGACCCGCGTCGCGCTGGCGCCGTGCTCGCCGTTCAGCGTGTCGACGTCGCTGATGACGCGGACGGCGGAGCTGGCCGAGCGGCTCGACGTCCGGCTGCACACCCACCTCGCCGAGACGCAGGACGAGGACGCGTTCTGCCTGGAGCGCTTCGGCCGCCGCCCGGTCGACTACCTGGCCGACGTCGGCTGGATGACCGACCGCGTGTGGCTGGCGCACGTCGTGTGGCCCTCGGCCGGCGAGGTGACCCGGCTCGGCGCCGCGCGGGTCGGGGCGGCGCACTGCCCGTCGTCGAACATGGTCCTCGGCAGCGGGCTGTCGCCGGTGGCCGAGCTGCGGGCGGCCGGGGCGCCGGTGGGGCTGGGCGTGGACGGGTCGGCGTCGGCGGACGCGGCGTCGCTGTGGCTGGAGGCCCGGACGGCGATGCTGCAGGGCAAGCTGCGGCACGGCGCGGGGTCCTTCAGCGCCCGCGACGCGCTGGAGATCGCCACCCGCGGCGGCGCGGCCTGCCTCGGGCGCACCGGCGAGATCGGCGAGCTGTCGGTGGGCGCGTGCGGCGACCTCGCCGTCTGGCCGCTCACCGGGCCGGCGTTCGCGGGGGCGCTGTCGGACCCGGTGGAGGCGTGGCTGCGCTGCGGGCCGGTGGCCGCGCGGCACGTCGTCGTCGGCGGGCGGTTCGTGGTGGAGGACGGCGTGCCGGTCCACCCCGGCCTCGACGAGCAGCTCGCCGTCCACCGCCGGGTGAGCGAGCGCGTGCAGGCGGCCCTCTGACCGCGCACGTCCGCGGGGATGCACGGTGCATCTCCGCGGACGTGCCCCGTCAGAGGGCGGCGGCGAGGGCCTCGAGGTCGTCAGGGGTGCCGTCGACGTGCGGCGACACCCGCAGCACCCAGCCGGTCAGCTCCGCCGGCGCGCGGCCGGGCTCGATCGCCGTGGTCACGATGCCGTGCTCGGTGAGCAGCCGCGCCCGGGTGGCCACGACGTCGACGCCGTCCGGCGGGCGCAGCGTGGTGGTCACGGTGGGCTCGTCGAGCGGCTCCACCACGGCCCAGCCGCCGGCGCCGTCGAGGACCTGCCGCGCCGCCCGGCCCAGCGCGGCCAGCCGCTCGCGCACCCGGTGCGGGCCCGCGGCCAGGTGCTCCCCGACGGCGAGCACCAGCCCGACCCGGCCGGCCACGTGCGCCTCGCCGCTCTCCAGCGCCCGCAGCGGCGGCAGGTCGGCCGGGGCGGGCAGCGCCGGGACCAGCTCCGCGGCCACCGCCGGCCGCGCGCACAGGAGGCCGACCCCGCGCGGACCGGCCAGCCACTTGCGCGAGGTCGAGTAGACGACGTCGGCGCCGAGGTCGACGTCGACGTGCCCGAGCGACTGGGCGGCGTCCAGCACCAGCGGCACGCCGTGCGCCCGGCACAGCGCCGCGACCTCGGCGGCCGGCTGGACGACGCCGCGGTGGCTGGCCACGTGCGTGAGGTGCACGAACCGCGGCGGGCCGGCGGCCAGCGACCGCTCGAGCGCGGCGACGTCCACCCGCCCGTCGCCGTCGACGGCCATCGGCTCGAGCACCAGCCCCGCGGCGCGCAGCAGGGCGGCGTTCGGCGCGTACTCCCCGGGCGTGCAGGCCACCCGCGTCCCGGCCGGCAGCCGCCAGGCGGCCAGCAGCGCGGTCAGCGCGGCCTGCGCGGACTCGACGAAGACGACGTCGGCGGCGGCCATGCCGACCAGCCCGCCGATGACGCTGCGGCCCTGCTGCAGCAGGTCGCCGGCGGTCGCCTCGGCCACGTAGCCGCCGAGCTCCGCCTCGTGCCGGGCGTGGTGGGCGACCGCCTCGAGCACCCGGTTGCTCTGCCGGCTGCACGCCGCGGAGTCCAGGTGCCGCCCCGCCGGGCGGGGGCGGGCGGTGCGCCAGGAGTCGGCCAGGTCGTCGTGGGGCAGCAGCAGGTGGAGCGCGGTCACCCCCAGACGCTAGGACAGCTGCCCGCGGACGATGGAGACCCCGGAGTGGGCCGGGTCGCCGTCGAGCGGCTCCACCGAGACGTCGACGACCGGGTACTCGGCCAGGTCCAGGCCCGCGGGCAGCTCGAACTCCTCGGTGCCGGCGCGGACGACGCCGAGCGGGACCAGCCCGGACACCGACTCGGTGAGCAGCCACGCCTCGTAGTAGCCCTCCTCCGGCGCGCCGGCGGCGAGCTCCACCTGCAGCACCCGGGTGCCGTCGGCCCGCTCGACCACCTCGGCGCGGCCGGAGGCGTCGCTGCCCTCCAGCGGGTCGAGCACGGTCGCGGCGACCGGCACGCCGGCGTCGTCCCGGCCGCCGAGCGCGACCGCCCCGGCGCCGATGGCCAGCCCGGCCACCAGTGCCGCCGCGGCGGCGAGCGCCAGCCGCGACCGGCGGGGCCGCAGCGGCACGACCGGCGCGACGGGCGCGACGGGCTCGTCCGGCTCCGGGGACACCGGTGGGGCCCCGGGGACCGGCGGCGCCACCGGGACGACGTCGGGCACCGGGCCGGCCGGGGGCGCCGACGCCGCGACGACGCCCGGGCGCGGCACCACGCCCACGCCGGTGGCCGCGGCGATCCCCGCCCACAGCGAGGGCGGCGGCGCGACCGGCGGGCCGGGCACGGCGAGCTCCGGCACGGCCAGCGCATCGACGGCCCGGCGCAGCCGCGCCACCTCGGCGCCGCAGGCCGCGCAGCCGGCCAGGTGCGCGGCGTCGGCGTCGGGGAGCGGCTCGCCGAGCGCGGCCAGCGCGAGGTCCTCAGGCGTGCAGTGCGGCACCGTCCACCTCCAACCGGTCGCGCAGGCGCTCCAGGGTGCGCCGGATGTGGCTCTTGACCGTCCCCAGCGGCAGGCCGGTGCGCTCGGCGATCTGCGCGTGCGTGAGGTCGGCGAAGAAGGCGAGCTCGATGATGCCGCGCTGCGGCTGGCCCAGGCGGTCCAGCTCGCCGAGCAGCAGCACCCGGTCGGCGACCGTGCTGTCCACCGGGGCCTGCCCGCCGGGCGGCGCGGCCTGCGCCTCGGCCAGCGCGGCCTCGGCGGCGCGCCGCTGCCGGTCCCGCCGCGCCCACGTGTCGGCGATCTTGTGACGGCAGATGCCGACCAGCCAGCCCGGCAGCGCGCCCTGGTCGGCGCGGTAGCCGGCCCGGCCGGTCCAGGCGGAGACGAAGGTCTGCTGGGTGACGTCCTCGGCGTCGGGCCCGGGGCCGAACGCGCGGACCGCCATGCCGTGCACCTGCGCCGCCCACCGCTCGTAGGCCCAGGCCAGCGCCTGCTCCTCACCCGCGGCGAAGCGCCGGGCGACCTCGGCGTCGTCCGGCTCGGCCGCGCCCGAGGGCGACGGCTCCGCCTGGGTGTTCACCGCACCGACCCTAGGGCCCGTCCGGCCGGTCCGGGGCTCGAGGAGCCCGGTCACGGGATCGGCTCCGCCACCACGACGACGTTGTCGCGGTAGCCGCCGACGTCGGGGAGGAACGGTCCGCCGCAGGTGACCAGCGTCAGCCGCGGCGGTCCCTCGCGCGTGAAGAGCAGGTCCACCGGCAGCGCCTGCTTGTCCAGCAGGTCCCGCGCGACCACCCGCCACCGCGTCGTCGCGCCGGCGGCGTCGGTGACGAGCACCTCCTGCCCCGGCTCGGCCGAGCGCAGCGGGGCGAGCGCGCCCAGGCCCTGCTCGGCGTCGTCGACGTGGCCGGCGAGGACCGCGGAGCCGGGCGCCCCGGGTGCCGGGCCGAACCGGTACCAGCCGGCCCGGGCGACGTCGTCCGGCAGCGCCATCTGCCCGTCGGCGGCGACCCCGGCCGGATCGACCGGCGCGTCGACGCCGAGGGCGGGCACCTGCAGCCGGGCGGGCGGGACGACGGCGGGTGCCGGCGCCGGGGCGGCGTCCCGGACGGCCGGCCCCGGCGCCGGAGGGGGAGCGGCCGGTGTGCCGAGCACCTGCCCGACCGGCGCGCCCGCCGCCGCCGGGGGCCGGGTCAGCTCCCACGCGGTGGGCACGCCCACGGCGAGGGCCAGGCCCAGGGCCACGCCGGCGGCGGCGGGTCGCACGTCAGGCCCGCGTCGTGGCGAGCCGGCGGGCGGCCACGCCGGCGCCGGCCAGGCCGAGGGCGGACAGGCCGAGCAGCGGCAGCGGGAGGCCGTCGTCGTCGGCCAGCCCGGCGCTCCCGCCGGGGACCCCGGACGGCGCCGAGTGCCCGCCGCCGATCGTCTGGACGGCGAGCTCGAAGCCGGCGTCCTGCGAGCCCCACGCGTAGACCACCGTCGTGGCGCCCTCGGTCACCGCGAGGTCGGCCGGGCCGAGCGCCACGGTGGAGGTCCCGGCCAGGACGACGTCGGCGCTGACCGTGCCGGCCGGCACCTCGAGCGACGCCTCGTCCGGGTTGGCGAGGCCCGGCGCGACCACCTGGCCGCCGGCGCGGACGTCGACCGCCGGGGCGGCCGCGACGTGCCGGACCACGACGCGGCCCTGGCCCGCGGGGACCGCGGAGGTGTCGTTGACGAACGGGGTGAGCGCCGGCTGGCCCTCCGCGGTCAGGTGCGCGACCACGGTGGCGTTCGCGCCGGCCGGGACCGCGACGCCGTTCGCCGAGAGCAGCGGCGTGCCCGAGCCGTCGGCGGCGTCGGCGGGGAACAGCGCCAGGTCGTAGGAGCCGGCCGGCAGCGACAGCGGGTCGGTGAGCGTGCCGGGCTGGAAGTCGTCGATCAGCCGCTCGCCGTTGGCGTACACGTCGACCGGGGTGTCCGGGACGGCGTGCAGCACGGAGACGGTGGCGGTGTCGGCCGCTGCGGCCGGCGTGGCGCCCAGCGCGACGAGCGCGCCGGCTCCGGCGACGGTGGCGAGGCCGAGGGTGCGGGTCCGGGTCACGGGGTCCTCCGGGATCGGGGGTGCTGACACCTCCTCTTCCGGCGCACCCGCAGGTCCGGATGCAGGTCCCGGGGGGGGGGGGGGGGGGGGGGGGGGGGGGGGGGGGGGGGGGGGGGGCGGGGGGGGGGCCTGCGGGGGGGGGGGGGCGGGGGGGGGGGGGGGGGGCGGGGGGGGGGGGGGGGGGGGGGGCCCCCGGGGGGGGGGCCGCGGGGGGGGGGGGGGGGGGGCGGCCCCCCCCCGGGCCCCGGCGGGCCGGCCGCCGCGCCCTCCGCGGCGGGGGCGTCCGCGGTGACCTCGTCGGGAGCCGTCCCGGTGTCCTGCCCGGCGCGCGTCACCGCGTCCTCCTCTCGGTCCGTGCCGTGTCGAGTGCTCCGGGTGATGAGCATGACGTACTCAGCCCGCCGTCCGTGCGAAGGGGAGGGCACCGAGCAGGCCGCCGAGGACGTCGTCGACCACCGATGCCACCGGCGCGCCGACACCGGCCTGGCCCTGCGGGCCGGGCGGGCCGACGCCGCCGTCGCGGCCGATGTTCTGCTCGCCGCGGATGTTCGAGCCCGACTCGTCGACGCCGTCGCCCGGGGTCGGGTCCGCGCCGTCGACGACGTCGCAGCCGACGGAGTCGACGTCCAGCCCGGCCACCGACGCGGGGCCGGACAGCTGCCCGGTGGGGACGTAGCCGCTGGTGCAGGCCCGCGGGTCGTCGCTGTTGAGCACGAGCCCGAAGTGGGCGCGCATCGTGCCGCCGTCGTCGCGGACGACGCTGAACCCGCCGCTGACGGCGTCGGGATAGGTGACGAGCATCTGCTCGACGCCGTCCAGGCGCGGGATGGTCACGCCGTTGAGGACGTCGAGGTGGCGCACCAGGGAGCCGAGGCCCGGCCCCGCGTCGTCCACCAGGTCCTGCAGCGCCGCCCCGGCGTCGGGCGCGTTGACCACCAGGCCGCGCAGGTCGGGGTCGATGTCGACCAGGGTGTCGCTGACCGCGCGCAGGTCGGCGGCCCACTGCTCGATCGCCGAGCGGCTCCCGGCCTGCGTCTGCAGCACCGTCCGCCCGTCGGTGATCAGCTGCAGCGTCTGCGGCAGCGACTCCTCGGCGCGGGCCAGCAGCAGGTCGCCGTTGTCGATGAGCCGGGTCAGGTCGTCGCCGGCGCCGGCGAAGGCGCGGCCGAGCTCGTCGACGACGACGCGCAGGTCCTCGGGGTCGATCGAGGTGACCAGCCGGTCGACGTTGAGCAGCAGCTGCTCGACCGGGATCGGGATGGCCGTGCGCGACTGCGGGATGACCGCGCCGTCGGCCAGGTACGGCCCGTCGGCGGTGGCCGGGCGCAGGTCCACGTACTGCTCGCCGACCGCGCTGCGGGTGGCCACGACGGCGTCGGTGTCCGAGGGGATCGGGTCGGCGTCGGGGTCGATGGTCAGCGTGACCCGGACGCCGTCGTCGGTGAGCTGCATGTCGCTGACTCGGCCGACGGCGACGCCGCGGTAGGTGACCTCGGCGTTGACGAAGATGCCGCCGGAGTCGGCGAAGTCGGCGGCGACGTCGTAGCCGCTGCCGAGCAGCACCCGGTCGAGGCCGACGTAGTTGAAGCCGACGTAGGAGATGCCCAGCAGCGCGACCGCGGTGAACGCGAGCAGCTGCAGCTTGACCTTGCGGGTGATCACGGGGTGCCTCCCGTCGGGATGCCGGGCAGCCCGGGCAGGCCGCCCGGCGCGCCGCCGCCGAGGACGGTGCCGGCCAGCCCGCCCAGCCCCGGGGCGAGCGACGGCGCCGGCGACGACGAGCCGCTGCCGGTGCCGCCGGCGTTGGCCGGCGGGGTGCCGGCGCTGCCGCAGGTGTCGCCGGCCAGGTCCTGCGGGTCGAGGGTCTCCAGGCCGCCGGTGACCGGGTCGACGACGTAGCGGCACAGCAGCTCGCGCAGGTCGAGGTTCAGGTTGGCGGTCATGTTGGTGAACAGGCCGTAGCCGCCGGTCCGCGCGTCGGGCCGGTACTGCAGCGCCGACAGCGAGCTGGCCGGGAACGGGTAGGTGAGCAGCAGGTCCAGCGACTCGGCGAGGTCGGGCCCCGCGGCGGCCAGCTGGGTGAGGATCGGCTGCAGCAGCTGCAGGTCGGCCACGGTGTCCGCGCCGGCCTGGTCGATCACCCGGGTGCCGACGTCGCCGAGGCGGGCGAGGCTGTCGAGCATCGAGACGAGCAGGTCGCGCTGCTCGGTGACGACGTCGAGGCCCGGCCCGATGGTGTCCAGCGCCGTCTCGATGGTCTCCGTGCGGGCGGCGAGGGACTCGGCCAGCGCGTCCACGCTGTCCAATGCCCGGCCGATCTCGTCGCGCTGCTGGTCGAGGCCGGCGATGAACGTGTCGAGCTGGGTGAGGGTGGCGCGGACGGCGTCCTCGCGGCCCTCGAGCGCGTCGCCCAGCTCCCGGCTGATCGTCTGCAGCTGCGCCAGCCCGCCGCCGTTGAGCACCAGCGACAGCGCGCCGAGGAGCTCCTCCACCTCGACGTTGCGGTTGGTGCGGTCCAGGCCGATGAGCGCGCCGTCGGTGAGCTCGCCGGTGGGTGTCTCGGTGCCCGGGGCGGCCAGCTCCACGTACTTCTCCCCGAGCAGCGAGGACTGCTGGATCATCGCCACCGCGTTGGCCGGCAGGTCGACGTCGCCGTTGATCTCGACGGTGACCAGGGCGGTCCAGTCCTCCCCCAGCGACACGTCCTCCACCCGGCCGACCGGGACGTCGGCGACGCGGACGCCGGCCTGCGGGACGAGGTCCAGGACGTCGAGGAACTGGATCTGCACCGTGTACGGGTCGTCGCCGACGTCGGCGCCGCCGGGCAGGTCGAGGGAGTAGGCGCCGCGGAAGCCGCACCCGGACAGCAGCAGCACCCCGGCGCCCAGCGCGGCGGCCCGCCGGCCGAGCCCGGTCACTGCTGCGCCCCCGGCACCAGCGGGAGGCCGACCAGCGGGGTGCCACCGGCCTGCGGGGCGGCGCCGCGGCCGAACAGCGTGCCGAGCAGCTCCTGCAGGTCGGGCACGCCGTTGCCGTTGAGGTCGTCGAGCTGCCCGTCGTTGCCGGGGTCGCCCGAGAGCAGCCGCAGGCAGATCTGCTCGGTCGGCGGCAGCTGGAGGAACGCGGTCAGGTCGGTGAGGCTCACGCCGGTGATCTGCAGCCGGCCGGCCTGGGCCAGCAGCTGGCAGACGGTGACCTCCGGGTTGGCCGCCCCCAGCGAGTTGTCGCGGGTGTCGAGCGTGCCGTAGTCGGGGTTGTAGGCGTGCGCGACGTTGCCCAGCGCCGCGGGGGCGACGTCGAGCACCTCGGCCAGCGCCTGCCGCTGCTGGACCAGGGTGAGGGTGACGTCGGCCAGCCGGTCGACGTTCGTCGTCAGCAGGGCGGTGTTGGTCTGCACGAACGTGGCGATCTCCCCCAGCGCCTGGGACAGCAGCTGCACCGCGGCGGCGAGGTCCTCCCGTTCGCCCTCGAGCTGGGCGGCGACGGCGGCCATGTTGTCGTTGAACTGGCCGACCTGGGTGTCGATCGTGGCCAGCGCCGAGGTGAACGCCTGCAGGTTCTCCACCGAGCCGAACAGGTCGTCGCGGTTCTCCGACAGCGTCTGCACCGCGGTGGAGAACCCGGTCAGCGTCTGGTTGAGCGCGTCGCCGTTGCCCTCGAGGTTGTCCGCGCCGGTGGCCAGCAGGTCCTGCAGGGCGCCGTCGGCGTTGGCGCCGGTCGGGCCGAGGGCGGCGGAGAGCTCGTCGAGCGCGCCGTACACCGCGTCCAGCTCGACCGGGGTCGCCGTGCGCGACAGGTCCAGCTCGGCGCCGTCCTCCATCGTCGGGCCCCCGTCGTAGACCGGGGAGAACTGCACGTACCGGTCGCTGACCAGCGACGGCGCGAGGATGACGGCGTCGGCGTCGGCCGGGATGTCGTACTCGTCGTCGACCAGCATGTCGACGCGCACCCGGTCGCCCATCGGGACGACGTCGGTGATCTCGCCGACGTCGATGCCGAGGACCCGCACGTCGCCGCCGGGGTACACGCCCACGGCCTGGCCGAAGTACGCGGTGACCCGGATCTGGCCGGCCGGCCGCAGGACCGTCCAGCCGACCGCGCCGACCAGCACGAGCGCGGCGGCCAGCGCCACGCCGCGCTGCAGGGACCCCGTCACTGGCCCTCCTCGCAGGAGACGAGACCTCCGGGCGCCTGGGCGGCGCCCCCGCAGAGCACCGACCCGACGGCGCCGGGGAGCAGGTTCTCGACGAAGCTGTCGAACCAGCGGCCGTTGCCCAGGGTGTTGGTGAAGACCCGGACGAAGGGCGCCAGGTTGGCGACGGTCTCCCCGAGGGCCTGCCGGTTGCGCGACAGGATGTCGGTGACGGCCGCCAGCTGCTGCAGCGCCGGGGTGAGGGCCTCGCGGTTGTCCGCGACCAGCCCGGTGAGCTGCTGGGCCAGCGTCCGGGTGTTGGTGAGGATCGAGTCGATGAGCGCCCGGCGCTCCTGCACCTCGGTGAGCAGGGTGTTGGAGTCCAGGATCAGCTGGGTGAACTCGCCGTTGCGGTCGGCCAGGACCTGGGTCACGTCCCGGGTGGCCGACAGCAGCTCGCGCAGCTGGGCGTCCCGCGAGGCGATGGTGTCCGACAGCCGGGCCAGCCCGTCCAGGGAGGTCCGCACCTCGTCGGGGGTGTCGGCGAAGGTCTCCGACAGCACCTGGAAGGAGCTCGCCAGCTGGGCGGTGTCGATGTCGTCGACGGTGGTGGACAGGTCCGCGAAGGCCTCGACGACGTCGTAGGGGGAGGCGGTGCGCTGCAGCGGGATGCGCTGCTCGGGGTCCAGCGGCGTCGCGCCGCGCGGGACCAGCGCCAGGTACTTGGCGCCCAGCACCGTCTCGATCCTGATGGCCGCCTCGGACCGGTCCCCGACGAACGCGTCGCGGACGCGGAACTCGACGGTGACCGCGCCGTCCTCCAGCGCCAGGCTCTCGACCTGGCCGACCTTGACGCCGGCGACGCGCACGGGGTCGTCGGGCCGGAGGCCCGCGGCCTCGGAGAACTGGGCGCGGTAGACGGTGCCGCCGCCGATCAGCGGCAGCGACTGGGCGTTGAAGGCGAGCAGCACCAGCAGCGCGATCAGCGAGAGGCTGACCGCCCCGATGACGACCGGGTTCCGGTCGCGGAAGGGCTTGGCGGGACGGCGGGCCATCAGCACCCCCTCGCGCCGGAGGACAGCCCGCCCGCGGGGATGGTGCTCGGCTCGCTCGCGCCGGGCAGGGTGACCGTGCCGGACGCCCCGCACATGTAGAAGTTGAACCAGCTGCCGTTGACGGCGGTCCGCGTGATCAGGTCGATCTTGGTCGGGGCGAGCTGCAGGAAGTCCTCCAGGACGTCGCCGGTGTCGGCGAGGTTGCCGGCCAGGTCGCCGAGGCCCTCGATGTCCGCGGCCAGCGGCGCGCGGGCGTCCTCGAGCAGCCCGGCGGTGCTCACCGCCAGGCCGTCGATGGTTTGCAGCGAGTCGAAGATCGCGTCGCGGTCCTCGCTCAGCCCGGAGACGAACTGCTGCAGCGAGACGACCAGCGACGACAGCTGCTCGTCCCGGGCGGCGACGGTGCCCATCACCGAGGTCAGGTTGTCGATGACCCTGCCGATGACGGCGTCCTTGTCCGCCAGGGACGAGGTCAGCGAGCCGACGTGGCCGAGCAGGCTCTCCACGGTGCCGCCCTCGCCCTGGAACACCTGGATGATCTCGAAGGACAGCCGGTTGACGTCCTGCGGCGACAGGGCCTGGAACAGCGGCTGGAACCCGCCGAACAGCGTGGTGAGGTCCAGCGCCGGCGTCGTCTGGGCCAGCGGGATGGTGTCGCCCTCCTCGAGGGTGCGCCCGGCCGACCCCTCCCCCTCGGTCAGCGCGACGTACCGCTGGCCGACGAGGTTGCGGTAGCGGATGGTCGCCAGCACCGAGGTGGGCAGCGGGACGTCGGCGTCGACCGCGACGGTCACCTCGGCCACCGGCCGCTCGGTCCGGTCGGACAGGCCGATGGCGGTCACCTGGCCCACCCGGACACCGGCGATGCGCACCTCGTCGCCCTCCACCAGGCCGGCGACGTCGGCGAACTGCGCCCGGTACTCCCGCGGCTCGCCGTGGCCGGCGTTGGTGATGGTGCTGACCAGGACGTAGCTGGCGAGCACGGTGACCAGCGCGAAGACGGCCAGCTTGGTCAGCGGCGCGGCGAGCCCCCTCATCGCAGCGCCACCTGGGTCCCGCGCAGCAGCGGCGCCATCGTGGAGGCGGCCAGGTCGGAGACCTCGCCGGGGTCCACGCCGGTCTGGTAGCCGAGGATGCTGCGCACGAAGTCCAGCTCCGCCGTCGACCCGGCCAGCTGCCCCGGCACCGAGTTCCCGAAGGCGGACAGGTCGGTGGTCACGTTGCCGTCGGGCTCACCCGCGCCGGCGGGGACGTCCTCGGGTCCGCGGCCGCCCAGGCAGTTGGGGTTGCCGCTGTACGGGTTGTCCACCGAGTCGACGCCGTCCACCGGCGGCACCGGGCAGTAGTACTCGCCCCGGTCGGCGGCCGCGATGATCGCGTCGATGTCGTCCAGGCCCTGGCAGTCGGGCCCGGACCGGTCGAGGTAGGCCGGCTGGTCGCCGGGCTGGTACGGGTTGCGCGGCGGCAGCGTCACGGTGATGTCCAGGTTCAGCGCGGGGTCGCCGTCGCCGCCGAAGGCCTCGGTGATCATCGGCTTGAAGCGGGCCAGGCCGTCGAGCAGGCACGGGTACTCCGGCGAGTACTCGGCGAACATGCCGAGCACCGGCCGCGAGGTGGCGGCCAGCGAGATGAGGCTCTGCTCGTTGGTCTCCAGGAAGCCGGCCGCGGTCGCCGACGAGGCGCCCACGACGGTGAACGTGCGCCGCAACTGCTCGGACTGGTCGACCAGCGTCTGCGAGGTCACCGCCAGGTCGTCGAGCACCGCGAGCAGGTCGTCGGCGGCCGAGGTGTAGGTGTCCGCGACGTCGGCCAGGCCGCTGATGTCGGCCTGCAGCTCGGGCAGCACGGTGTTGAGCTCGCCGACGTAGCCGCCGATCGCGGCGAGGTTCTCCCCCAGCCGGTCTCCGCGGCCGCGCAGCGCCGAGGCCACCGCGCCGAGGGTGTAGCTGAGGTCCTGCGGCTGCACCGCCCGCAGCAGCGGCAGCAGGTCGTCGATGACCCGCTGCAGCTCGACGGCGTTCTCGGTGCGGTCCTGGCCGATCTCGTCGCCGTCGGCCAGCCGCTCCCCCGAGGGCCGCTCGGGCACCACCAGGGACACGTAGCGCTCGCCGAACAGCGTCTTGGGCAGCAGCCGGGCGGTGACGTCGGCGGGGATCCGGTCCAGGTACTCGGGGCGGATGGCCAGCTCGATCGTCGCGCCGTCGGCACCGGCGTCGACCGAGCGCACCTCGCCGACGATCACCCCGCGCACCTTGACGTCGGAGGCCTCCTGCAGCTGGTTGCCCACGGTGTCGGCGTGCAGCACCACGCGCGCGGTGTCGGTGAACGCCTTGGTGTAGAGCGCCACGGTCAGCGCCAGCAGCATCACCAGGACGACGAGGAACGCCACGCCCTGCAGCCGACGGCGCACCACCGCGCCCCTGCCCCCGCTCATCGCCCGCTCACCCCGCGATCCGGACGGTCGTCGTCGAACCCCAGATGGCCAGCGACAGGAACAGGTCGATGACCATGACCGCCACGATCGAGAAGCGCACCGCCCGGCCCACGGCGAGGCCGACGCCGGCCGGGCCGCCGCCGGCCCGGTAGCCGTAGTAGCAGTGGCTCAGGATGATCACGACGGCGAAGACGAGCACCTTGACGAACGACCACAGCACGTCCTGCGGCGGCAGGAAGAGGTTGAAGTAGTGGTCGTAGGTGCCGGCCGACTGCGCGTACGCCTCGGTGGTGATGGTCCGGGTGGCGAAGTAGCTGCTCAGCAGGCCGATGACGTAGAGCGGGATCACCGCGACGAACCCGGCGACGATGCGGGTGGTCACCAGGAACGGCAGCGAGGGCACGCCCATGACCTCGAGGGCGTCGATCTCCTCGTTGATCCGCATGGCGCCGATCTGGGCGGTGAAGCCGCAGCCGACGGTGGCCGACAGCGCCAGGCCGGCGACCAGCGGGGCGATCTCCCGGGTGTTGAAGTACGCCGAGAGGAAGCCGGTGAACGCCGAGGTGCCGAGCTGGTCGAGCGCGGCGTAGCCCTGCAGGCCGACCTCGGTGCCGGTGAAGAACGACAGGAACGCGATGACGCCGACCGTGCCGCCGATGACCGCCAGCGCGCCGGTGCCGAAGGTGACCTCGGCCAGCAGCCGGAACGTCTCCCGCTTGTAGCGGCGCAGCGTGCGCGGCGTCCAGCCCAGCGCGCGGCCGTAGAAGGACAACTGGTCGCCGAGGTCCTCGAGGGTGTCCATCGGGCGGCCGTAGACGCGGCGGACCAGCCGGCGCGCGCCGACGCGGACCCGGTCGACCGGGGAGAGCAGTGCCATCGGGTCACTGCCCCTTCGGCGGGACGAGCTGGAAGTAGATCGCCGTCATCACGAAGTTCACGGCGAACAGCAGCAGGAAGGTGATGACCACCGACTGGTTCACCGCGTCGCCGACGCCCTTGGGCCCGCCGCCGGCGCGCAGGCCCTTGTAGGAGGCGACGATCCCGGCGATCAGCCCGAACACGAGCGCCTTGATCTCCCCGGACCAGAAGTCCTCGACCTGCGCGAGCGCGCCGAACGACGCCAGGTAGGCACCCGGGGTGCCGCCCTGCAGGACGACGTTGAAGAAGTAGCCGCCGGCCACGCCGACGACGCTGACCAGGCCGTTGAGCAGGGTGGCGACGACCATCGCGGCCAGCACGCGCGGGACGACGAGGCGCTGGATCGGGTTGATCCCGAGCACCTCCATGGCGTCGATCTCGTCGCGGATCTTGCGGGCGCCGAGGTCGGCGCAGATGGCCGAGCCGCCGGCGCCGGCGATGAGCAGCGCGGTGACGATCGGGCTGGCCTCGCGCAGCACGGCCAGCACCGAGGCCGAGCCGGTGAACGACTGGGCGCCGAGCTGGCGGGTCAGCGAACCCAGCTGCAGCGCGATGACCGCGCCGAAGGGGATCGCGACCAGGGCCGTCGGCAGGATGGTCACGCTGGCGACGAACCAGGTCTGCTGGACGAACTCGCGCAGCTGGAATGGCCGCCTGGGCAGCGCGCGGAAGGTGTCGAGCGCGAAGGCGAACAGCGTGCCGCTGGCCCGCAGCGGCCGGACCGGGGAGAGCTTCCCGTCAAGCAGGCCCGGCGCCTGCGGCTTCCCCGTGGCCGTCACCGGCCGTCCCGCGGGCCAGGCAGGGCGCCGCCGGCTGCCGTCGCGCCGACGACCTGCGAGGTGTCCCGGTGCCGCCCGGTGGCGTCCGTCGTCGGCGCGAACACGCCGGCGTCGACCTGGGCGAGCAGGTCCTCGGGCAGGGAGGCGCGGATCGCCGTGGCGGTGGCCGGGTCGAACTGGTGCAGCATGCGGGCCACGCGCTCCTGGCGGCGGCGCTGGGCGCGCCGCTCGGGCAGGCCCGGGGAGGGGTCCAGCTGCGGCGGGACGGCGTCGCCGCCGACGGCGCCCTTGGGCCCGACGCCGTTGTGCCGGTCGCCGCCGCGGGCCTGCAGGGCGGCCATCTCGGCCTCGACCTGCGTGACGTCCTTCTCCTCGCTCATGCCGATCGGGCCCTCGCGGCGGCCGTTGAGGAACTGCTGCACGACCGGCTCCTGCGAGGTGAGCAGCTGCTCGCGCGGGCCGAACATCGCCAGGTGCTTGCGGTAGAGCAGGCCGAGGTTGTCGGGCACGGTGCGGGCGGTGCCGATGTCGTGCGTGACGATGAGGAAGGTGGCGTCGATCTGCGCGTTGAGGTCGACGATCAGCTGGTTGAGGTAGGCGACGCGGACCGGGTCCAGGCCCGAGTCCGGCTCGTCGAACAGGATGATCTCGGGGTCGAGCACCAGCGCGCGGGCGAGGCCGGCGCGCTTGCGCATGCCGCCGGAGATCTCGCCGGGCAGCTTCCCCTCGGCGCCCTGCAGGCCGACCATGTCCATCTTCTCGAGGACGATGCGGCGGACCTCGGACTCGCTCTTCCTCGTGTGCTCGCGCAGCGGGAAGGCGATGTTGTCGAAGAGGTTCATCGAGCCGAACAGCGCGCCGTCCTGGAACAGGACGCCGAACAGCTTGCGGACCTCGTACAGCCTGGCCTCGCCGCACCGGACGATGTCGGTGTCGGTGATGACGATCGAGCCGCGCTCGGGCTTGAGCAGCCCGACCAGCGACTTGAGGAAGACCGACTTGCCGGTGCCCGAGGGGCCCAGCAGCACGGAGATCTCCCCCGGCGGCAGCGTGAGGGTGACGTCGCTCCAGATGTTCTGGCTGCCGAAGGACTTGGTCAGCCCCTCGACCTGGACCGCGACGCCCACCGTCGACCTCCTCGCCCGTGTCCGGGGCCCGCGCGCGGCGGGAGCCCCGGGACCGCGTCCCGTCGCGGGCCCCCGTGCGCCGGGGACACCGCCTCCTCGTACTCACGGGTAACGAGGACCGGAGGGGGAGGTTACGTGGATCACTCGTCCGACGTGACACCGGTCGCTGTCACACCACCCCACCGAGGGGGCGGACGCGACAGGGGCCGCCCTCCCGGAGGAGAGCGGCCCCTGTGGCGTGCTGGGTGGTGCTGGCCCCCGGCTCAGGCCGGGGACGGCGTCACTTGATGGTGACGGTGGCGCCGGCGCCCTCGAGAGCGGCCTTGGCCTTCTCGGCGGCGTCCTTGGCGACCTTCTCCAGGACCGGCTTCGGCGCGCCGTCGACCAGGTCCTTGGCCTCCTTGAGGCCGAGCGAGGTCAGGCCGCGCACCTCCTTGATGACCTGGATCTTCTTGTCGCCGGCGGCCTCGAGGATGACGTCGAACTCGTCCTGCTCCTCGGCGGCGGGGGCACCGCCGTCACCGGCACCACCGGCGGCCGGGGCGGCCGCGACGGCGACGGGGGCAGCCGCGGTGACCTCGAAGGTCTCCTCGAACTGCTTCACGAAGTCGGACAGCTCGAGCAGCGTCATCTCCTTGAACGCGTCGAGCAGCTCCGCGGTGGACAGCTTGGCCATGATCTCTCCTTCTGGGGTCAGTCGGTGCTGGCCGCGGTGTCCGCGGCGTCAGCGGAGTCGGTGGTGGTGTCGGCAGCAGTGGTGTCGGCAGCAGCGGTGTCGGCGGCAGCGGAGTCGCCCTCGGCGGGCTTCTTCTCCTGCAGCGCGGCGGCCAGGCGGGCGACCTGGGACAGCGGGGCCTGGAACAGCCCGGCGGCCTTGGTGAGGTTGCCCTTCATCGCGCCGGCCAGCTTGGCCAGCAGCACCTCGCGCGGCTCGACGTCGGCGAGAGCGGTGACCTCGGCGGGGCCGACGGTGCGGCCCTCGACGACGCCGCCCTTGACGACGAGCAGCGGGTTGGCGCGCGCGAAGTCGCGGATGGCCTTGGCGGCCTCGACGACGTCGCCCTCGATGAAGGCGATCGCGGTCGGGCCGTTGAGCAGCGGGGCCAGGTCGGTGTGGCCGACCGAGTCCGCCGCCCGCTTCGTCAGGGTGTTCTTGACGACGGCGTAGCTGCTGCCCGCACCGAGGGAACGCCGCAGCTGGGTCAGCTGCGACACGGTCAGCCCGCGGTACTCGGTGAGCACGGCCGCGCTGGACTTCTGGAACCGCTCGGTGATCTCGTCGATCACAGCGGCCTTCGCCTGCGTGGGCATGGGCCTCCTCTCGTCGGACGGGTGACCACCCGTGCGTCGTACGAGAGCGGGCGATCGGGGCCCGGAGACGAGGAACGCCCCGGCGCAGGGCGCACGGGGCGAGGGACGCGGGCACGGGGCGCCGCGGCGATCGAACCGTCCTCCTGCGCGGGCCGCCCGGGGATCCGGGACCTTCGATCGCACGCGGGCGTGCGACGACCAGCGGTCGTGGGGGGAACGTCGACCAGCGTACACGGTGCCGCGCGGGCGCCGCTGTCGCCGTCCTCACCCCCGGCCGGGCCCGGACGCCACGGGGCCCCGCAGCGCGCGTGCGCTGCGGGGCCCCGTGGTGACGTGCTGGAACGGCCTCGTCCCGGGCCCCGCCCTGAGCCTGCGAAGGGTGGGGAGGACGAGGTCCTTCGTCAGGCGGTGGGCTCGTCCACCGTCAGGTTGCGGGTGCGGTTCGGGTCGACCGGGATGCCCGGGCCCATCGTGGTGGAGATGGTGACCTTCTTCAGGTACCGGCCCTTGGCCGCGGCCGGCTTGGCGCGCAGCACCTCGTCGAGGGCGGCGGCGTAGTTCTCGACGAGCTTGGCCTCGTCGAAGGAGGTCTTGCCGATCACCAGGTGCAGGTTGGCCTGCTTGTCGACGCGGAAGTTGATCTTCCCGCCCTTGATGTCCGCGACGGCCTTGGTGACGTCGGGGGTCACGGTGCCGGTCTTCGGGTTCGGCATCAGGCCACGGGGGCCGAGGATGCGGGCGATCCGGCCGACCTTGGCCATCTGGTCGGGCGTGGCGATCGCGGCGTCGAAGTCCAGGAAGCCCTCCTGGATGCGCGCGATCAGGTCGTCCGAGCCGACGACGTCGGCGCCGGCGGCCTCGGCCTCGGCGGCCTTGTCGCCGGTCGCGAAGACGATGACGCGGGCGGTCTTGCCGGTGCCGTGGGGCAGGTTGACCGTGCCGCGGACCATCTGGTCGGCCTTGCGCGGGTCGACGCCCAGCCGCATGGCCACCTCGACGGTGGCGTCGTAGGTGGTCGGCGAGGTCTCCTTCGCCAGCCCCGCCGCCTGCAGCGGGCTGTACAGGGTCTCGCGGTCGACCTTGGCGGCCGCCTCGAGGTACTTCTTGCCGTGCTTCGCCATGGTGGTTCCTCTCCCCCGCCGCGGGTGCGGGGATCGCGTGGTGTGCGGGCCTGGCGCAGGCCCTCCCACAGGTGCACGGGGCTCGGACGGGCCCCGGGTGGTGCAACGCCGCCGGTTCCCGGCGGCTTCCGTCAGCCGGTGACGGTGATGCCCATCGACCGGGCGGTGCCGGCGATGATCCGCTCGGCCTCGTCCAGCGAGTTGGCGTTGAGGTCGGGCATCTTGGTCTGGGCGATCTCGCGGACCTGGTCGCGGGTGACCGTGGCGACCTTGGTCTTGTGCGGCTCGCCCGAGCCCTTCTCGACACCCGCGGCCTTGAGCAGCATGCGGGCGGCCGGCGGGGTCTTGGTGACGAAGGTGAACGAGCGGTCCTCGTACACCGAGATCTCGACCGGGACCACGTTGCCGCGCTGCGACTCCGTGGCGGCGTTGTACGCCTTGCAGAACTCCATGATGTTGACGCCGTGCTGGCCGAGCGCCGGACCCACGGGCGGCGCGGGGGTGGCCGCACCGGCGTTGATCTGGAGCTTGATGACCGCGGTCAACCGCTTCCTGGGGGGCATGACTTCCTTCTCGTGTGACTCAGGCTCGAACGGCCGGGGTGGTGCTCGGGCGCACTCAGATCTTGGCGACCTGGGTGAACGACAGCTCGACCGGCGTCTCCCGGCCGAAGATGGAGACCAGCACCTGCAGCTTCTGCTGCTCGGCGTTGATCTCGTTGATGGTCGCCGGGAGGGTGGCGAACGGGCCGTCCATGACGGTCACCGACTCGCCGATCTCGAAGTCGACGACGGCGGTCGGCGCGGACGCCGCCGCGGGCGAGGCCGCCTCGGCCGCCTTGGCCGCCTGCGGCGGGGCGTCGGGCACCAGCAGGTTGACGACCTCGTCGATCGACAGCGGCGAGGGCCGCGAGGTGGCACCGACGAAGCCGGTGACGCCGGGGGTGTTGCGGACCGCGCCCCAGGACTCGTCGTTGAGGTCCATCCGGACGAGCAGGTAGCCGGGCAGCTTCTTCCGGTTGACCTGGGTGCGCTTGCCGTTCTTGATCTCGGTGACCTCCTCGGTGGGCACCTCGATCTGGAAGATGTAGTCCTCCATGTCCAGCGACTGGATGCGGGACTCGAGGTTGGTCTTCACCTTGTTCTCGTAGCCCGCGTAGGAGTGGATGACGTACCAGTCGCCGAACTGGGTCCGCAGGGTCCGCTTGAGCGTCTCGCGCGGGTCCTCGTCCGCGGCCTCCGCCTCGGCCAGGGCCTCGGTCACGACCGGGTCGTGGTCGGGGGCCGGCGCGGCCAGCGGGTCGCCGACCAGGCTGTCGCGGCCGCCGCCCTCGACCGCGGGGGTCACGTCGGCGACACCGGTGGCGGTGTCCTGGTCGGCGGTGTCGACCGAGCCCTCGGCGGAGCCGGCCTCGTCCGCGCCGGTCTCGAGGTCGACGCTGCCGCGGACGTCCATCCGCTGGTCGTCGAGGTCGATGGCCTCGACGTCGCTGTCGGTGTCGAAGGGCTCGCGGGGGTCGGTCACGGGGTCTCTTCCTTGTCGGGTGCGGTCAGGCGCAGGGGGCGGTCAGCCGAAGACGGCGAGCACGCCCTGCGCGAAGAGGACGTCGAGGCCTGCGACGAGCGCCACCATGAACGCCACGAAGAGGATGACGACGGTCGTGTAGGTGATCAGCTCCCGGCGGCCGGGCCAGATGACCTTGCGGAGCTCGGCGACGACCTCGCGCAGGAACCGGCGCAGGTTGCGCTTCTGCCGGACCTCCTCGGCCCGCGCCCGCTGCGCGGCGGCCCGGGACCGGGTGCCGGAGCCCTCGGCGGCGCGACCGGCGGGACGGCTGCCGGCGGCCTTCTCGCGGGCGGGGCGCCGGGTGCGCGGGGCGGCCGGCTCGTCGTCCTCGTCGTCGCCGGTGGTGATCCGGCCGCCGCGGCGGCGGGCCGGGGCACTGACGACCTTGTCCTCGGCGGCCTCGGCCTCGGCGGCGACCTCGTCCTCGGCGGCCTCCAGCTCGGCGGCGTCCTCGACGCCCGGGGCCTCGCGGTCGAGCTGCTCGTCGGACAGCTCGGCGTCGGAGGCGGTGCGGGGGTCCTCCCCGCGGCCCGGCTTCTCGCTCACTGCGCCTCGCTCGCGTCGTGGTTGGTGGCCGCTGCTGTCGGGCCGTCTGGTGTGGTGCTCGCCGGCCGGCGACCGCGTCCGGGGAGCCGGTGCGCGGTCGTGCCGGGTCGTGCTGCCCGCCGGCACGGGCCGGCGGCACGGGCAGGGGTGACAGGACTTGAACCTGCAGCCTGCGGTTTTGGAGACCGCTGCTCTGCCAATTGAGCTACACCCCTTGGCGCCCGGGGCCGGTGACCCCGGGCTGCCCCGGGACGGTCGGGCCTCGCCCTCGGCACGCCGGTCCCGGGAGGATCCGGGGCACGCCGGTGGCGGGGTCGAACGCCCCAGGGTTGCCAGTGTACGGGACCGCGGGACCGGTCCGTGACCGCGCTCCGGGGGACCTCCCGCGCGGGGGTCACCGGGGCGGGGCCGTCGGCGGTGGTGCCGCAGGCCGTGCCGCGGAGGACCGGGAACTGGCGGGCCCGGGCGGCGTGGCGCCTGACACGATGGACCCATGACCGCCGTCTCCCCGTCGGAGCCCGCCCTCTCCCCCGCCGAGCGCCGCGTCTCGCGGCGCATCGGGTCCATCGCCGAGTCCGCCACGCTCGCGGTGGACGCGAAGGCCAAGGCGCTCAAGGCGGCGGGCAAGCCGGTCATCGGCTTCGGCGCCGGTGAGCCGGACTTCCCGACGCCGGACTACGTCGTCGAGGCGGCCATCGCCGCGGCCCGGCAGCCGGCGATGCACCGCTACACCCCGGCCGGCGGCCTGCCCGCGCTCAAGGAGGCGATCGTCGCCAAGACGGCGCGCGACTCGGGCCTGACCGTCACGCCGGCGCAGGTGCTGGTGACCAACGGCGGCAAGCAGGCCGTGTACGAGGCGTTCGCCACGATGCTCGACCCCGGCGACGAGGTCCTCGTGCCCGCGCCCTACTGGACCACCTACCCGGAGGCGATCCGGCTGGCCGGCGGCGTGCCGGTGCCCGTGGTCGCCGACGAGGACAGCGGCTACCTCGTCTCGGTCGAGCAGCTGGAGGCCGCGCGCACCGAGCGCACCAAGGTGCTGCTGTTCGTCTCCCCGTCCAACCCGACCGGCGCGGTCTACCCGCCCGACCAGGTCGAGGCCCTCGGCCGCTGGGCCCTGGAGGCCGGGCTGTGGGTGCTCACCGACGAGATCTACGAGCACCTGACCTACGGCGGGGTCACCGCGCCGTCGATGCCGGTCGTGGTCCCCGAGCTCGCCGACCGCTGCGTCGTCGTCAACGGGGTGGCCAAGACCTATGCGATGACCGGCTGGCGGGTCGGCTGGATCGTCGGCCCCGCCGACGTCGTCAAGGCCGCGACCAACCTGCAGTCGCACGCCACCTCGAACGTCGCCAACGTGTCCCAGGCGGCGGCGGTGGCCGCGCTGACCGGCGACCTGTCGGCGGTGGACGCGATGCGGACGGCGTTCGACCGCCGCCGGAAGACGATCGTGTCCATGCTGCGGGAGATCCCCGGCATCACCTGCCCCGAGCCGCAGGGCGCCTTCTACGTCTACCCGTCGGTGAAGGGCCTGCTGGGCCGGCCGATCAACGGCCGCACCGCGTCGAGCAGCGCGGAGTTCGCCGAGATCGTGCTGGAGGAGGCCGAGGTCGCCGTCGTCCCCGGGGAGGCCTTCGGCACGCCGGGCTACGTGCGGATGTCCTACGCGCTCGGCGACGACGACCTGGCCGAGGGCGTCGGCCGGCTGCAGCGCCTGCTGAGCTGACTCAGTCCGGCAGGTCGTCCTCGTCGAGGGCGCCGGCCGCCACCAGCACCTCGGTGGCGGCCGGGAGGTCGGCCAGCGCCTGCGCCAGGTCGGCGGGCGTGGCGATCGTCCACGCGTTGACCTGCACGTAGCAGCGCAGCGCCGCGTCGAACTCCGCGGCGCCGGCGGCCTGCCGGGCGGCCAGCAGCGCGGCGCCGCCCTTGCCGTAGACGACGTCGAAGTAGCTGCCGGTGTCGGAGAACTCGTCCATCGCCGCGCCGACGTCGCCCGGAGCGGCCAGCGTCGCGTCGAGCCGCTCCTGCGACACGTCGCCGTCGCTCTCGGCGTAGGTCGCGAAGGCCTCGTCGAGCCACGGGTCGCGGAACTGCGAGCCGCCGACCATCCCGTAGAACCACATGTGCGCGACCTCGTGCTCGAGCACGACCCGGCTGGCGCCGGCGAGCAGGATCGAGCTGGGGTACTCGATGCCGCCGCCCGCGTCGGGCAGCAGCGGCACGGTGAGCGTGTCGTACGGGAAGGGGCCGAACCGGTCGGCGAGGGCGGTCACGTCGTCGCTGGTCCAGTCGGCGAGCTCGCCTGGGCCGGTGCGCGAGTCCGGCAGCACCCCGGTGGTGATCTCGACGCCGTTCGGCGAGGTGAGGGTGGCGGTCCGGAAGTCCCCGGCGGCGACGCTGACGTCGCGGGCGGCCGGCTCGTGCGAGGTCCAGGTGCGCCGGCCGTCCTCGGGCGCGGAGGGCTCGTCCTGGTCGCCGGTCATGAGGACGACGAGGTCCTCGGGCGCCGAGACGCTGACCGTGGTGTCGGCGACCGGGCTGGTGGCGGTCTCGCCGAGGATGCCGACGAACGGGTCGCGCGCCCAGCCGACGCCGGGCTCCCAGGCCAGCAGGGGGAAGCCGCTGGCCCACCAGGACACGTCCTCGGCCGTGCCCAGCCGCTCGAAGCCGCTGCCGCCGAGGGAGACGGTGAAGTCCAGCTCCACCTCGGTGGACTCGCCGGCCTCCAGCTCACCGTCGAGCTGGAGCACGTAGAGCCCGCCCGGGCCCTCGGCGCCGGCGTCCTCGTAGCCGGCCTGGTCGACGTCGTCGCCGCGGACGTCGTCGACGGTGATCCGGTTGCCGAGCTCGGCCGCGCCGGGGCTGTTCGGCACCAGCCGGAACACCATCTCGTCGGTGGCGCGGTCCGGCGTGAAGACGACGTTCTCGGTGCCGGTGACGGTGCGCCCGTCGTCGGAGAGCCGGAACTCCAGGTCGACGACGGGGCGGTCGGGGTCGGGCTCGGCGCGCTCGGCCGGGCAGCTCGGGGCGTCGTCCCCGCCCTCGGAGGACCCGGGCGACGACGGCGCCGCCGACGGGGACTCCTCGGCGGCGAGCGTCTCGGTGAAGGAGGTGCCGCAGCCGGCCAGCAGGAGCAGCGCCGCGGCCGCGGCCGGCAGGGCTCTCCGGGGGGTCATGCCAGTGCGACGGTGGCGCGGGCGAGGGACAGCACCTTCTCGCCGCCGCTGGTGACCGTGAGGTCCACGCGCACCCGGCCGCCGTCGAGGACGGCGCCCACCCGGCCGCGGACGGTGACCTCGGCGCCGGTGTCGTCGTCGGGCACGACCACCGGACGGCCGAAGCGGACCTGGTACTCGACGACGGCGCCCGGGTCGCCGGCCCAGTCGGTGACCGCACGGGCGGCCAGGCCCATCGTGAGCATCCCGTGGGCGATGACGCCGGGCAGGCCGACGCCGGTGGCGACCCGGTCGCTCCAGTGGATCGGGTTCAGGTCGCCGGAGGCGCCCGCGTAGCGGACGAGGTCCGCGCGGGTGACCCGGTGCGTCTGCCCGGGCAGCTCGGTGCCGACGGCGACGTCGCCGGCCCGCAGCCGGGCGCTCACGCCGTCCCCCGGGCCACGAGCATCGAGGTGGCGGTGCAGACGGCCTCGCCGTCCTCGGTGGCGACGTCGACGCGGGTGGTGAGCAGGTCGTTGCCGGCCACGCTGCGCACCGCCTCGATCGTCGTGGTGCTCACCAGCCGGTCGCCGGCGCGGATCGGCCGGTGGTGGGTGAAGCGCTGCTCGCCGTGCACCACCCGGCTGTAGTCGAGGGCCACGTCGGGATCCTCCAGCACGACGTCGGCCGCGCCCAGGGTGACCACGATGGCGAAGGTGGGCGGCGCGACGACGTCCGGGTGCCCGAGCGCGCGGGCGGCGTCGGCATCGGTGTGCACCGGGTCGGCCGCGCCGACGGCGGCGGCGAACTCGGCGATCTTCGCGCGGCCGACCTCGTAGACGGCGGAGGGCGGGTAGCTGCGCCCGACCAGTCCTGCGTCCAGCGCCACTCCCGCCCTCCCTCGCTCCTCGCGGACCGGCGTCAGCGGGTCTCGCGGTGGACCGTGTGCTTCTTGTCCCGCGGGCAGTACTTCTTCAGCTCGAGCCGGTCGGGGTCGTTCCGCCGGTTCTTGCGGGTGATGTAGTTGCGGCTCTTGCACTCCTGGCAGGCCAGGGTGATCTTCGGACGGACGTCGGTGGCTGCCATGGGGCACTCCTCGCCTTGTGCGGACCGGCCCGGAGGCCGGGGACCGTGGCGGCGGGTGCCGACACGGCGACGGACCCCGGGGTACGGGGTCCGTCAGGGGTAGCGGTGACCGGATTTGAACCGGTGACACAGCGATTATGAGCCGCTTGCTCTGCCAGGCTGAGCTACACCGCCGGGAAGACCGCGCGGCCCGGTCTCGCGACAGGACCGGTGGGTCGGAGCCCCTTTACGGAATCGAACCGTAGACCTTCTCCTTACCATGGAGACGCTCTGCCGACTGAGCTAAAGGGGCGTGCTCACTGAGCCGGAGGGAACTCTACCCCACCGTCTCCGGCGGTCTCGCACCCCCTCCGGGGTGTGCCAGACGACTGTAACAGTCAGGCGCGGACGAACAGACGGCGGTGCTGGGCGCCGGGCGCGGCGGACCGCACGCCGGTGCGCGCGAGCAGCCACTTCTCCAGCATCTCGTCGGCCAGCGGCCGGCTGACCAGGAAGCCCTGGAGCTTGTCGCAGCCCATCTCGGTGAGCAGCTTGCGGGTCAGCTCGTCCTCGACGCCCTCGGCGACCACGCGCAGGCCCAGGTTGTGGGCGAGCTCGATGATCGAGCGGGCGATGAACGACTCACCCTGGCTGGTGGACATCCCCAGCACGAAGGACTTGTCGATCTTGACCTCGTCGATCGGCAGCTGCCGCAGCTGGGACAGCGACGAGTAGCCGGTCCCGAAGTCGTCCATCGACAGCCGCAGGCCCAGGGCGTGCAGGTCGGTGAGGACGGTGCCCGAGCGCACCGAGTCGTCGACGACGCTGCCCTCGGTCAGCTCGAGGATGAGCAGCTCCCCCGGGACGCCGTGGCGGCGCAGCGCCCGCTGCACCCGCTCGACGAGATCCGGCTCGGCCAGGCAGCGGGCGGAGAGGTTCACCGCGACCGACAGCGCGATGTCCTGGTCCAGCCACCGCCGGCAGCGGGCCAGCGCGAGGTCCAGCACGTGGTCGGTGAGCGGGCCGATGCGGCCGATCTGCTCGGCGAGGTGGATGAAGTCGTCCGGCGGGATCGCGCCGAAGCGCGGGTGCGCCCAGCGGACGAGGGTCTCCACCGAGACGATGTCGGAGGTCCGGGCGTCGATGATCGGCTGGAAGACGACGCTGATCTGCCCGTCGGCCATGGCCTGCTCGAGCTCGGTGCCCAGCTGCAGGCGGCGCAGGCTCTGCTGGTCCAGCACCTGGTGGTAGCTGGCGACGCCGCCGCTCTCGGAGGCGGCCGCCAGCAGCGCGACGTCGGCCCGCTGCATCAGCGTGCCGGAGTCCGTGCCGTGGACCGGTGCGGCCGCGACGCCGACGGTCAGCGTGACCTCCAGGTCCAGGCCGGCGACCCGCGCCCGGGTGGAGGTGGCCTCGCGCAGCCGCCGGGCGGCCCGCTCGGTCGCCGGCAGGGACAGACCGGGCAGGAGGACGGCGAACTGCTCGCCCTCCATCCGCGCCACGAGCGCGTCCGGCGGCGCGTGCTCGCGCAGCAGGCCCGCCGTGACCAGCAGCAGCTCGTCGGCCGCGGCGTGGCCGAGGGTGTCGACGATCTCGGTGTGGTTGTCCAGCGCGGCGAGCACCAGGCCGGCCCGCGCCCCGACCGGGTCGGCGCCGAGCATCTGGTCGATCTCGGCGGCCAGCCGCTGCCGGTTGGGCAGCCCGGTGAGCCGGTCGTGGTCGGCGTCGTAGCGGATCTGGGTGAGCAGCTGCTGCTGGCGGATCGCCGCGTTGACGTGGGTCAGCATCGAGTCCAGCGCGGAGCGGTCGCTGCCGGAGAAGGACACGACGTCGCTGCGCCGGTCGCACACCTCGAGGTAGCCGGGCTCGCCAGCCGCCGTCGCCACGGGGGCGCCGAGGACCTCCTGGGCGCCGCGGCGGGCCAGGGCGGCGGACTCGGCGGGCGTCGCGCGGCCGGCGGCCACCAGCACGGGCTCGGAGGACCCGGGCGTCAGCACCCGCTGGCGCAGGACGTCCTCGGGGTCGGACGGCCCGTCGTACCAGGTGACGCCGCCGTCGCCGGCCACGACCAGCCGCGGCGGCTCGTCGAGGTAGGGCGGCAGCCACAGCGCGACCTTGTCCGCGTTGAGCAGCTCCTGGACGGCGACCACGATGCGCCGCGCCCCGTCCTCGTCGGCCGCGACGTGCTCGACGCGGCGGGCGAACTCGTAGACCCGCTCGAGCCGTTCGCCCTCGCGGGCCACGCGGGCGAACCGGCGGTAGAGCAGCCCGAGGGCGCCCAGCACGGGGAGCAGGAGCAGCCAGGCCCACGCCGTCCGGTCGACCAGCAGGGACGCGGCCAGGCCGATGACCACCGACAGGGGGTAGACGATCAGCACCGGGACGAACAGGCGCGCGAGGACGGTGGTCCCCGGCCAGCCCTGGGTCACGGTGATCGCGGCGACGATGATCAGCGTGCCGACGGCGGTGGCCGGCACGACGGCCAGGACGTAGCAGATCCAGGTGACCGGGTCGGTGATCCCGGCGACCGGCAGGTGCTCGAGGACGAGGACCACCACGCCGACCTGGATGACGTAGATCGCCACGTTGGTCAGCGTCTTCGCGAGCGGGATGCGGTCCCGGAGGCTGATCACCCACACCGCGGCGGCACAGGTGGCCGCGGTCCAGGCACCGCCCATCTCCACCAGGGAGACGACGAGGACGACCTCGCCCACGGAGCAGGAGATGGTGTGCGAGCGCAGCTCGACCGTGAGGATGAGCGACTCCGCGACCACGAAGGCCAGGAAGAAGGCCAGCACGGTCCACCACGGGACCGGCCGGAGGGCCGTGGTCACCAGGTGGACGACGAAGGGCACCGCCAGCCCCGTCACGGCGACCGCGACGGCCGGGGGCCTGCGCAACGCCGACCACCGCGCGGGCGCGCGCGGATCAGCAACGGCCACGGTCACCCGGCCCTAGGGAGGAGGAACTAGCGAGCGGCGCAGAGGCTAACAGCCAGAACGGTCCTCCCTGACCGTTCCGGCCGGCCCCGTCCACCCCAAGGGGGCAGGCGGCACGAGCGCTTCCCGCACCGCCTGCGCGGGGAGGTCAGTTCCAGCGGCTACCACGGTTCCAGCGGCTACCACGGTTCCAACGGCTACCGCGGTTCCAACGGCTGCCACGCGACTGCACGGAGTTCTGGACCTGGCTCATGACGCCTCCTCAGGCATGGAAAAAGACAGCTGTCAGCTGCGGCTGTCACCCAGGCGCGGGGGCAGAGCGTCGTTCGAGTACGGACCGCGCCCGGAACCTTCGTTTCCCTCACTCGGGCGAGGCAAGCACAGAGCATCACGAACGGGTGACGGCCCGTAGTGTCACTACGGACGGTGGTTGTTGATCAGCAGTTGGTCACCGGCATGGGTGACAGGTGGTGCCCGTGTGATCGACCGGGTCCGTGGACGGCGGTCCGCCGGAGCCGCGCCGCACCTACGCTGCGCGCCGTGCGGGGAGGCAGGCGACCGGGCGGCGAGGCGGAGCGCGGCTCCGCGATGCCCTTCGTCCTCGTGTGCTGGCTGGTCGCCGCGTTCATGGCGCTCGGCGCCGTCGCCGCGTCCGACGCCTTCCTCGAGCACCAGGACGTGCAGGCGGTGTGCGACGGCGCGGCACTGGCCGCCGCCAACCGGACCGACGAGGGGCGGGTCTACGCCACCGGCGTGGGCGCGGCGCTGCCGCTGACCGGGGAGACGGCGCGGGCCGCCGTCACCGACCACCTGGCCGACGGCGGGACCGCGCTGGACGCCTGGTCGGCGGAGACCGACGGCACCGAGGTCACGGTCCGCTGCACGCGGTCGGTGCAGATCGCCTTCGGCTGGCTGTTCCTCGGCGGGCGGCCGCTGGAGGTCACCGCGGTGGCCGGCGCACAGGCCCCGACGCTGCCCTGAGGCGGGCCCGGAACGCGGGAGCGGCCCCCGACCTGCTGGTCGGGGGCCGCTCTGCGAGGGGTGGCGGGTGAAGGATTCGAACCTTCGTAGGCTAAGCCGACGGATTTACAGTCCGCTCCCATTGGCCACTCGGGCAACCCGCCGTGGACCCACGGGGAGAGCGTACAAGACGGGCCGGCGACGGCCCGACGAGGTCCCGTCGCGGGTCCTCCGCGCGGGGTGAGGAGCAGACATGGCCGACTCGTCCTTCGACGTCGTGAGCAAGGTCGACCACCAGGAGATCGACAACGCGATCAACCAGGCGGGCAAGGAGCTCGCCCAGCGCTTCGACTTCCGCGGGACCAACGCCAGCATCGCCTGGGCCGGGGAGAACGGCGTCCTCCTCCAGGCCGACACCGAGGAGCGGGTCAACGCCGCCCTCGACGTCTTCAAGGACAAGCTCGTCAAGCGCGGCATCTCGCTCAAGGCCCTCGACGCCGACGAGCCGCAGTCCTCCGGCAAGGCCTACAAGCTGTCGGCGCGGATCAAGCAGGGCATCGAGTCCGACGTGGCCAAGAAGATCGCGAAGATCATCCGCGACGAGGGTCCCAAGGGCGTCCAGGCCCAGATCCAGGGCGACCAGCTCCGCGTCAGCGGCAAGAAGCGGGACGACCTGCAAGAGGTGCAGCGACTGCTGCGCGCGCAGGACCTCGACGTCGCCCTCCAGTTCGACAACTACCGCTGACCGGCGGCCCCGCGGGCGGCGACCGCCCCGATCGGGCGGTCGCCGCCCGCGGGCGTACGAGCCTCCGGTCGGGCCGGTTACCGTGGAGGGGATGGTCCTCCACGGGAGCCGGCGGACCGGTGGGGAGCCCGGAGACGGCGCAGCGCGCCGCGACGGCTCCGCCGCCGCCGGCCACGACGCAGACGACGCGGGCTCCCTGCCGCCCGCGGGCACACGGCACGACGCGCTCGTCTACGACTCGGCCTCCGACGTCGCCGCCGCGGCCGCGCCGTGGCTGCTCGAGGGCCTGGAGGCCGGGGACGCGACCGTGATCGCGACCGGGCCGGAGACCGCCGGCCCGCTGTGGGAGGCCGTCGGCCGGGACCCGCGGGTGGTCGTCGTCGAGCGGGGCGAGCTGTACCGGTCGCGCACCCCCACGGCGATCACGGCCTTCCGCCGGTTCGCCGAGCAGCACGCCGCGTCCGGCCGGCTGGTCCGGTGCGTCGGCGAGGTCGACTTCGGCGCCGGCCCGGCCGACTGGCGCGAGTGGCAGGCCTACGAGGCGGTCATCAACGACGCGTTCGCCGCGCTGCCGCTGTGGGGGCTGTGCGTGTTCAGCTCCGCCCTCCCCGACCCGCTGCTGGCCTCCGCACTGCACACGCACCCCGGCGTCGTCACCCCCGACGGCCGGGCGGCCAACCCCGAGTACGTCGACCCGGCCGCCTACCTGCGGGCCCTGCCGGTGCCCGACGAGCCGCTGGAGGCCACGGCCCCGGCGCTGGCCGACGACGACATCAGCGACTACGCCGGCCTGCGGCACGCCGTCCGCGCCCGCCTGGACGCCGTCGACGGGCCGGCCGACGTCCTCGAGGACTTCCTCATGGCGGTCGACGAGATGACCTCCAACGCCGTCCGGCACGGCTCCCCACCGGCGGGGCTGCGGCTGTGGACGGCGCCCGGGCGGCTGGTGGCCACCATCCGCGACTCCGGCCGCGGCCTGGACGACCCGTTCGCCGGCTACGGACCCGCGCACGGGGAGGACCTGTCCCACGGCGGGATGGGCCTGTGGCTGGCCCGCCAGCTGTGCGACCACGTGGCGATCCGCCGCGACGACGCGGGCACCAGCGTCCGCCTGTCGACGTCCTGGGGCCTGTCGACGTCCTGGGCCTGAGGCCGGGTCAGCCGCAGCCGGACTCCCCCGCCATCCGCTCCAGCCGGGCGATCCGCTGGGCCATGGGCGGGTGGGTGGAGAACAGCGCCGCCAGCCCCGCGGCGCGGACCGGCGCCGCGATCATGAGGTGGCTCTGCGCGACCAGCCGGTCGTCGGCGGGCAGCGGGCGGGCCGTGGCGCCGGCGGAGATGCGGCGCAGGGCGCTGGCCAGGGCCAGCGGGTCCCCGCTGAGGCGGGCGCCGTCGGCGTCGGCCTCGTACTCGCGGCCGCGGGTGACCGCCAGCCGCACCAGCCCGGCGGCCAGCGGGCCGAGCAGCACCAGCAGCAGGGTCCCGAGGACGCCGCCGTCGCGGTCGTCGTCGGAGCGGCCGCCGAACAGCGTGGCGAACGTGGCCAGGTGCGCCAGGTAGGTGACGACGCTGGCCAGGGCGCCGGCGACGCAGCCGACCAGGACGTCGCGGTTGCGCACGTGCGAGAGCTCGTGGGCGAGCACCGCCCGCAGCTCGCGGCGGTCGAGCAGCTCGAGGATGCCCTGGGTGCAGCAGACGGCGGCCCGGCGCGGCGTGCGCCCGGTGGCGAAGGCGTTGGGCTGGTCGGTGGGGCTCACGTAGAGGCGCGGCATCGGCTGGCGGGCCTGGGTGGCCAGCTCGCGCACCATCGCGTACAGGCCCGGCGCCTGCGTCTCGGTGACCGGGAAGGCCCGCATCGCGCGCAGGGCCAGCCGGTCGGAGGAGTACCAGGCCCAGCCGTTGACCCCGAGCGCGACGACGAGCGCCACGAGCAGACCACCCCGCCCGCCCACCAGTGCCCCGGCGGCGAGGGCGAGACCGGCCACCAGGCCGAGGAGGAGCGCCGTCCGCACCCCGTTGTCCCATCGCCGCACGCCCCGGTGAACGGAACGGCCTCGACCGCCGTTCCCGGCCCCGTGCTGCGACCCCCGTCACGGACGGGAGTGGAGCGGAACACCGGTCCGTCGGGGAGGGTTGGTGCCGAGAGTGCCGCACTCGGCGACGGGTCCCGTGAGCTGCCTCACAGGACCGGCACGGGAACCCGGCCCGTAACCTGAGCCGTCGGAGGTAAACCTGATGACCGTCACCGGATCGCCCCTCACGCCCGGCAGCTCGGCCCCCGGCGGGCTCGTCAAGAGCGTCGTCGAACTCGACCGCGTCGTCATCCGGCTGGCCGGCGACTCCGGCGACGGGATGCAGCTGACCGGGAACCGGTTCACCAGCGAGACGGCGTCCTTCGGCAACGACCTGTCGACGCTGCCCAACTTCCCCGCCGAGATCCGCGCGCCGACGGGGACCCTGCCCGGCGTCAGCTCCTTCCAGCTGCACTTCGCCGACCACGACATCATGACGCCGGGCGACGCCCCGGACGTGCTGGTCGCGATGAACCCCGCGGCGCTCAAGGCCAACCTCTCCGACCTGCCCGGCGGCGGGCTGGTGATCGCCGACAGCGACGAGTTCACCCCGCGCAACCTGGCGAAGGTCGGCTACGCGACCAACCCCCTCGAGGACGGCTCGCTCGACGGCTGGCAGGTCGTCGCCGTGCCGCTGACCTCCATGACCCTCGAGGCGCTCAAGGACTCCGGGCTCGGCAAGAAGGAGGCCGAGCGGAGCAAGAACATGTTCACCCTCGGCCTGCTGAGCTGGATGTACCACCGGCCCACCGAGGGCACCGTGCGCTTCCTGGAGCGGCAGTTCCGCCGCAAGCCGGAGATCGCCGCGGCGAACATCGCGGCCTTCCGCGCCGGCTACAACTACGGCGAGACGACCGAGGCCTTCGCCGTCTCCTACGAGATCAAGCCGGCCCCGATGGCGCCGGGCCGCTACCGCAACATCTCCGGCAACCAGGCGCTGGCCCTCGGTCTGGTCGCCGCCGGGCAGCGGTCGGGCCTGCCGGTCTTCCTCGGCGCCTACCCGATCACCCCGGCGTCGGACATCCTCCACGAGCTGTCCCGGCACAAGGCCTTCGGCGTGCGCACCTTCCAGGCCGAGGACGAGATCGCCGGCATCGGCGCGGCCCTGGGCGCCTCGTTCGGCGGCGCGCTGGGCATCACGACGACGTCCGGCCCCGGCGTCTCGCTGAAGTCCGAGACCATCGGCCTCGCGGTCATGACCGAGCTGCCGCTGGTGATCGTGGACGTGCAGCGCGGCGGGCCCTCGACCGGCCTGCCCACCAAGACCGAGCAGTCGGACCTGCTGCAGGCGATGTTCGGCCGCAACGGCGAGGCGCCGCTGCCGGTGATCGCGCCGCGCTCCCCCGCCGACTGCTTCGACGCCGCGCTCGAGGCGTCGCGGATCGCGCTGAAGTACCGGACGCCGGTCATGCTGCTCTCCGACGGCTACCTGGCCAACGGCGCCGAGCCGTGGGCCATCCCGGCCGCCGACGAGCTGCCCGACCTGCGGGTGGAGTTCGCCACCGAGCCCAACGGCGCCACCGCCGACGGGACGCCGGAGTTCCTGCCCTACCTGCGCGACCCCGAGACCCTGGCCCGGCCGTGGGCGGTCCCGGGCACCGCGGGCATGCAGCACCGCATCGGCGGGCTGGAGAAGGCCGACAAGACCGGCAACATCTCCTACGACCCGGCCAACCACGACCTCATGACCCGGCTGCGGCAGGCCAAGGTCGACGGCATCGCCGCCGACATCCCGCCCACCGACGTCGACGACCCCGACGGCGACGCGCGGGTCGCGGTCATCGGCTGGGGCTCCACCTACGGGCCGATCGGGGCCGCCTGCCGGCGGATCCGGCGCTCGGGCCGCAAGGTCGCCCAGATCCACCTGCGGCACGTCAGCCCGATGCCGGCCGACCTCGGCGAGGTGCTGAGCCGGTACGACCGGGTGGTCTGCCCCGAGATGAACATGGGGCAGCTCGCGCTGCTGCTCCGCGCCAGGTACCTCGTCGACGTCCAGAGCCACACCCAGGTGCGCGGGCTGCCCTTCCGGGCCGCCGAGCTGGCCGGGGTGGTCCAGGACGTCATCGACTCCACCACTCCGACCGCCAGCACCGGAGGCCTGCAGTGACCACCTCCCCGCACGTGCACGACCTCGGCATGCCGGGAACGCCGATCGACGACCGCATCCAGCAGGCGATCGCCGACTCGGTCGCCAGCCAGGGCGAGAAGCAGACGGCCCTCAAGGCCAAGGACATGAAGACCGACCAGGAGGTGCGCTGGTGCCCCGGCTGCGGTGACTACGTCATCCTCAACGCCGTCCAGAGCTTCCTGCCCTCGCTCGGGATCGCCCGCGAGGACATGGTGATCGTCTCGGGCATCGGCTGCTCCTCGCGCTTCCCGTACTACATGAACACCTACGGGATGCACTCGATCCACGGCCGCGCCCCGGCCATCGCCACCGGCCTGGCCGCCTCCCGGCCGGACCTGTCGGTGTGGGTCGTGACCGGTGACGGCGACGCGCTGTCGATCGGCGGCAACCACCTGATCCACGCGCTGCGCCGCAACGTGAACATGACGATCCTGCTGTTCAACAACCGGATCTACGGGCTGACCAAGGGCCAGTACTCGCCGACGTCCGAGGTCGGCAAGGTCACCAAGTCCACGCCGATGGGCTCGCTGGACCACCCGTTCAACCCGGTCTCGCTGGCCATCGGCGCCGACGCCACGTTCGTCGGCCGGGCGATGGACTCCGACCGCAAGGGCCTCACCGAGGTGCTGCGGCAGGCGGCCGAGCACGAGGGCACCGCGCTCGTGGAGATCTACCAGAACTGCAACATCTTCAACGACGGCGCCTTCGACCTGCTCAAGGACCCGGCCACCGGCCCGATGTGGACGATCCCGCTGGTCCACGGCGAGCCGCTGGTGTTCGGCCCGGACGGCGCCTCGTGCGTGGTCCGCGACGACTTCGGTGGCCTGCGCATCGCCGAGACCAACCAGGTCGACGCGAGCGAGATCGTCGTCCACGACGCGACCCGCCAGGACCCGTCCTACGCGTTCGCGCTGTCCCGGCTGTCCAGCCAGGACCTGCGGTACACGCCGATGGGCGTCTTCCGGTCGGTGCGCAAGCCCACCTACGACCGGATGATGCTCGACCAGCTCGAGGAGGCCCGCACCGGCGGTGCCGGCGACCTCGACGCGCTGCTGGCCGGCAACGACACCTGGACCGTCTCCGCCTGAGGCGCCTCCGCCGGGCCCGTCTCCCTCAGGGGAGGCGGGCCCGACGCGTCTCCGCGAGCACCCCGGCGAGGACGGGGAGGGCCCCGGTGAGCCGGTCGCGGGACGGGGCGGCGAAGCCCAGGACCAGTCCGGCGGCCGGGTCGTGCGGCCCCGGGCCGGTCAGGTGCCGGGCCAGCCCGTCGACGGCGAGCCCGCGGGCGGCCGCGGCGGCGACCACCGCCTCCTCGGCCGCGCGGTCCGGCAGCGGCACGAACACGTGCGCGCCCGCCGGGTCCCCGGCGACGGCCACGCCCGCCGCGGCCAGCGCCTGCACCACGAGGGCCCGCCGCCCGGACAGTTCCCGGCGCAGCCGCCGCAGGTGCCGGGCCAGGTCGCCCGAGGACGCCAGCGCCGCGAGCACCCGCTGCCCGGCGCGGGCGGGACGGGTGCCGGTCGCCGTCCGGGCGGCCACCAGCTCCGCCCGCAGGCCCGGCGGCGCCACCAGCCAGCCGGTGCCGAGCGTCGGGCTGACCACCTTGCTGCTGGTGCCGAGGTGCACCACGACGTCGGGGGCCAGGGCGGCCAGCAGCGGCAGCGGGGCGACGTCGTAGCGCAGCTCGCCGTCGTAGTCGTCCTCGAGCACCCACCAGCCCTCGGCCCGCGCGCGGGCGACCAGCGCCACGCGGCGGCCCGCCGACATCCGCCGGCCCAGCGGCCACTGGTGCGCCGGCGTGCAGTAGACCGCGACCAGCCCGTCCGGGACGGCGTCGACGACCAGGCCGTCGTCGTCGACCGGGCAGGGCACCACCTCGACGCCGGCCGCGCGCAGGGCCCCGGCCGCCCGCTGGTACCCGGGGTCCTCCACGCCGACCCGGCTGCCCGGCGGGAGCAGGCGGGCGACCTCGGTGACGGCGGCGGACGTGCCCGCGGTGGCGAGCACGTCGGCGGGGTCCACCGGCAGGCCGCGGTGCCGCAGCAGGTGCCCGGTGACCGCGGCCTGGAAGGCGGGGTCGGCCGCGGGCTCGGGCGCGGCGTCGGGAGGTCCGTCCCCGGCGGCCCGCCAGGCCCGGCGCCAGGCGGCGCGGTCGAGCACCTCCAGGCACGGCGACCCGGCGCGGAGGTCGACGGCCGCGGGTTCCGGCCGGGTCCGGGTGGCGCGCGGCGCGGGCACCGGCGTCCCGGCGGGGGCGGTGCCGACGACGAAGGTGCCCGCGCCGCGGCGGCCGGCGGCCCAGCCCTCGGCGAGGAGCTGGTCGTAGGCGGCGGCGGTCACCGTGCGGCTGACCCGCAGGGCGGCGGCGAGCTCGCGGGTGGACGGCAGGCGGTCACCGGGCCGCAGCACCCCGCCGGCGGCGGCGCTGCGGAGGGCGTCGGCGAGCTGCGCCGCCAACGGGCGGGCGGCGGCGCGGTCGAGGACGACCGGTGGCATGTCCACGGGGACCTCCGTGCGCGAAGTGGCCTGGTCGAACGGCAGCTTACTGGCCCTTCCGGGAGGCCAGTCGGCGCCGCAGGGTGGTCCCGTGAGCACCGCGCCGCCGCTGTCCCCCACCGCCCGCAGCACCGTCCGCCGGGGTGCCGGGCGGGCCCGCACCGACCGCGCCGAGCTGCACGCCGTGCTCGACGCGGGGCTGGTCGGCCACCTCGGCGTCGTCCTCGGCGACGCCCCGGTCGTGCTGCCCACCGGCTACGGGCGCCGCGGCGACACCCTCTACCTGCACGGCTCCACGGGTGCGGCCACGCTCCGCGCCGCGGCCGCCGGGGCGCCGGTCTGCTTCACCGTCACCCACCTCGACGGCGTCGTGTACGCCCGCTCGGCGTTCCACCACTCGGTGAACTACCGCTGCGCCGTCGTCCACGGGACCGCGCGCGTGGTGACCGACCCCGAGGAGCGGCTGCTCGGGCTGGAGGTCCTCACCGAGCACCTGGCGCCGGGGTCCTGGGCGGCGACCCGGCGGCCCACGCGCCGGGAGATGGCCGCGACGGCGCTGCTGGCCCTCGACCTCACCGAGGCCAGCGTCAAGGTGCGCACCGGGCCGCCGGTCGACGACGAGGAGGACCTGGGCCTGCCGGTGTGGGCCGGGGTGCTCCCGCTGCGCACCGCCGTCGGCGAGCCCGAGCCCTGCCCGCTGCTCCCGGTCGGGACGCCGGTGCCCGACCGGGTGCCCAGCCGGCGGGTGTGACGCCATGACATCGTCGGCCTACCGACCGACACCGCGGCCAGGTGCCGTCCCGGCCTGCACTGAGCCGGACCCGCCGCCCCTGCGCGGACCCCTCCGGGGTCCACGCAGGGCGGCGACCCGCTACGCGGGTGTCACGCGCAGCAGCAGGTCCTCGCCGCCGCCGTTGTCGGTGGTGACGTACAGCGCGCCGTCGACGCCGAGCCGCGGCGTCCGGATCCGGCCGAAGCGGTCCTCGAGCGCCGGTACCCGGAACTGCTCGGTCAGCCGCCCTTCGTCGTCGATGCGCAGCGCGAGCACGCCGGTGTCCTTCTGCACCCCCACGAGCAGCAGCCCGTCGTAGCCACCCCACGGGGTCCCGCTGAGGAAGTCGGCGCCGCTGGTGGCGATCGTGGGGTCCCCGGACGACCAGACCGCGGGGACGGCGCCGGGCAGCCCGGGGTCGGTCATCGGGACGCTCTCGTCGTACGAGCCGTCGGCGCTGTCGGGGTCCCAGCCGTAGTTGCCCCCGGGCACCGAGCGGTTGACCTCGTCGTCGCGGTCGGGGCCCTGCTCGACGGTGTAGACCTCCCCGGTCCCCGGCCGGACGGCGATGCCCTGCACGTTCCGGTGCCCGTAGCTGAGCAGCAGCCGGGTGGCCGGGTCCGGGTCGCCGGCGAACGGGTTCCCCGGCGCGGGCCCGCCGGTGGCGGCGTCGACCCGCAGCACCTTGCCGGCCAGGGTCGAGCGGTCCTGGGGGTTGCTGCCGACGGCGTTGTCGCCGGTGCCCACGAGCAGCGCGCCGTCGGGCGCGAAGCGGACGCGGCAGCCGCCGTGCCGTCCGGTGCGCTCGTTGACCGGGATGCCGCCGACCAGCGGGTCGGCGACGCGGGTCGCGCGGGTCCAGCCGGCGTCGACGGTCCAGGCGATCACCTGGATCTCCGCGCCGCCGTCCTCCTGCACGCCCTGGCAGGTGTAGAGCCGGCGGTTGGCGGCGAAGGCCGGGTCGAGGGTCAGGCCCATGAGGCCGGTCTCGCCGTCGGCGAAGAGGTCGGAGAAGTCGGCGTCGAGCTCTCGCGCGGTGCCGTCGGGCAGCACCGCGGTGAGGCCGCCGCCGCGCTCGTCGAGCAGCAGGGTGCCGTCGGGCGCCTGGGCGACGTCCCAGGGGTGGTCGAGCCCGTCGAGGACGGTCTCGACCTGCAGCTCGGGCAGGGTGCGCGGCGCGGTCGCCCCGGCGTCGGGGGCCCCGGTGGCGGCCTCGTCCTCCTGCGCACCGGGCAGGTCGCCGGTCACGTCGGCCCCGTCGGTCCCGGAGCAGCCGGCCAGCACCAGGACGGCGGCCAGGAGCACGGCGCGGGAGGACCTCACGGCGCCGAGCATCCCCGAGCGGAGCGGACGGCGCCGTCCGCGTTCAGCTGGTGCGGGTGACCACGTAGTCGCACAGCGCCGACAGCGCGTCCCGCACCTCGCCGGCGGGGACGGCGGACAGCGAGGACCGGGCGCGGTCGGCGTAGTCCCGCAGCACCCCGCCGGCGCGGTCGAGCGCCGCGGACCCGCGCAGCAGCGCCAGCGCCTCGGCGTGCTCGGCGTCGTCGGACAGCGGGCGGGACACCAGCTCGCGCAACCGCGCGTCGGCGGGGTCGTCCCCGGCCAGGGCGATCAGCGCGGGCAGCGTGGCGACGCCCTCGCGCAGGTCGGTGCCGGGCGCCTTCCCCGACGCGCCGTCCTGGCTGACGATGTCGAGCAGGTCGTCGGAGATCTGGAACGCCACGCCGACCTCCTCGCCGAAGCGGGTCAGCGCCTCCACCAGGTCGGCGTCGACGCCGGCGAAGCGGGCGCCGAAGCGGGCCGAGGTGGCCACCAGCGAGCCGGTCTTGTCGGCCAGCACCTCGAGGTAGTGCTGCACGCGGTCCTCGCCGGGGCGGGCGCCGACGGTCTCCCGGATCTGGCCGGTGACCAGCCGCTCGAAGGTGCGCGCCTGGATGCGCACCGCCTCGGGGCCGAGGTCGGCGAGCAGGTCCGAGGCCCGGGCGAACAGGAAGTCCCCGGTGAGGATGGCGACGCTGTTGGTCCACCGGCTGTTGGCGCTGGGCGCCCCGCGGCGGACGGCGGCCTCGTCCATGACGTCGTCGTGGTACAGCGTGGCCAGGTGGGTGAGCTCGCAGACGACGGCGGCCCGCACGACGTCCGGCGCGTGTGCGTCGCCCAGGTGGGCGGCCAGCAGCGCGAGCATCGGGCGGAAGCGCTTGCCGCCCGCGGCCATGAGGTGGCCCGCGGCCTCGGAGACGAACGAGTGCTCGCTGACCACCGCGGTGGCCAGCGCCGCCTCCACGTTCGTCAGCCCCTCGGCCAGCGAGTCGCCGAGGGCCCCGCCCGGGAGCCAGGGGCCCATGGTCGAGGCGGGGGTCGAGATGCGGTGCCAGACCTCGGCCGGGGCGATCCCGTCGACGGCGGCACGGGGTCCGGTCATCAACCGACGAAGATAGCCGCCCGATCGGCGAGACCGAGCACCGCCCCGGGGACGATGCCCAGGACCAGGGTGGCCGCGGCGGTCACCGCGAGGACGACGGTGGTGGGCAGCCCGGGCACGCCGACGGTGGGGCCGTCGGCGGCCGGCTCGGAGAAGTACATGAGCACGATGACCCGCAGGTAGAAGAACGCCGCCACCGCGCTCGCCAGCAGCGCGACCAGCGCCAGCGGCCAGGCGCCGTCCTCGATCGCCGCCCGGAAGACGGCGAACTTGCCGGTGAAGCCGCTGGTGAGCGGGATGCCGGCGAGGGCGAGCAGGAACAGGCTCATCACCGCGGCGGTGACCGGCGAGCGCTGCGCGAGGCCCGCCCACTGCGACAGGTGCGTGGCCTCGCCGTCGCCGCTGCGCACGAGGGTCAGCACGGCGAACGCGCCGAGCGTGGTCAGGCCGTAGACCAGCAGGTAGAACATCACCGCCGACAGGCCCGTCCCCGGGTAGCCGAGGACGCCGGTGAGCAGGAACCCGGCGTGCGCGACCGACGAGTAGGCGAGCATCCGCTTGAGGTCGGTCTGGGTGAGGCCGAGGACCGCGCCGACGACCATCGAGACGATCGCCACGGCGTAGACCAGCGGCCGCCAGGTCCACTCCTCGGTGCCGAACGCGACGTAGAGCAGCCGCAGGATGGCGCCGAAGGCGGCGACCTTGGTGCAGGCGGCCATGAACGCGGTCACCGGGGTGGGCGCGCCCTGGTAGACGTCCGGCGTCCAGGTGTGGAACGGCGCGACGCTGGCCTTGAACAGCAGCCCGACGATCAGCAGCGCCAGGCCGAGGACGGCGAGCGTGCCGCCCCCGCCGGCCGTGACCGCCTCGCGGACCGTGGAGAGCCGGATGCTGCCGGTGGCGCCGTAGACCAGCGCCAGGCCGTAGAGGAAGAACGCCGACGCGAACGCGCCGAGCAGGAAGTACTTGACCGCCGCCTCCTGCGACAGCAGCCGGCGCCGGCGGGCGAGGCCGCTGATCAGGTACAGCGGCAGGCTGAGCACCTCGAGGGCGACGAACATCAGCAGCAGGTCGTTCGCCGTGACGAACAGCATCATGCCGCCGATGGCGAAGGTGGCCAGCGGGTAGACCTCGGTCTGCACGCGCTGCACGGTGAGCAGCTCGCGGTCGCGGACGCTGCCCGCCGGCACCGCGGCGGAGACGACGAACGCCGAGCGGGCCGGGTCGAGGTTGCGCTCGGCGAACAGCAGGAGCGACAGCGCGCCGAGACCGGCGATGGTGGCCTGCAGGAACAGCCCGGCGCCGTCGACGGCGAGCGCACCCCCGGCGGTCACCTCGCGGGTGCCCGCCAGCAGCAGGGTGCTGACCAGCCCGCCGAGGGTGCCGACCAGCGCGACGGCGACCTGCACCGGGTGCCGGGTGTCGCGCGGGCCGAACGCCTCGACGAGCACGCCGATGCACGCGGCGCCGAAGACGAACAGCAGCGGGGCGAGCGCGGCGTAGGAGAGGTCGGGGGCCTCGATGGTCATCAGTCGGTCCCCTCGGTCGGAGCCTCGACGCCGGCCGGGTCGGCGCCGACGTCGCTCATGGTCGCGGCGACGGCCGGCTCGATCAGCCGGATCAGCGGCTGCGGGTAGACGCCGAGCACGATGACCAGGGCGACGAGCGGGGCGACGACGGCCGTCTCGCGGCGGGTCAGGTCGCGCAGCCGCGCCGTCGTCCGGGCCGTGGGGGCCGGGGCGGTCAGCGTCGCCGTCGCGCCGTGCGCGCCGCCCACGGGGGCCGCGGGGGCCGCAGCCGGCTCGTCGTCGGCCGGGAAGAGCACGCCGCGCGGCGGGCCGTGCATCGTCCGTTGGTAGAGCAGCAGGACGTACAGCGCGGCGAGGATGATCCCGACGGTGGCCAGGACGGTGAACACCGGCCGGGTCGGGTACGAGCCGATGAGCACGAGGAACTCGCTGACGAAGCTGTTGGTGCCCGGCAGCGCCAGCGACGCCAGCCCCGCGATCAGGAACACCCCGGCCAGCTTCGGCGCCCGGGCGGCCACGCCGCCGTAGTCGCCGACCAGCCGGGAGCCGCCGCGGGCGATGAGCATCCCGACGACGAGGAAGAGCAGTCCGGTCGCGATGCCGTGGTTGACCATGTACAGCACCGCGCCGGTGCCGGCCTCGGTGGTGAAGGCGAAGACGCCGAGGGCGATGAAGCCGAAGTGCGCGATCGAGGTGTAGGACACCAGCCGCTTCATGTCGCTCTGCCCCATCGCCAGCAGCGCGGCGTACAGGATGCCGGCGACGGCGAGCACGAGCACCAGCGGGGCGAACTCCCGCGAGGCGTCGGGGAACAGCGGCAGGCAGTAGCGCAGGAACCCGAACGTGCCGACCTTGTCGAGGACGCCGACGAGCAGCACCGCGCCGCCGATCGGGGCCTCGGCACCGGCGTCGGGGAGCCAGGTGTGCAGCGGCACGAGCGGCGCCTTGATCGCGAACGCGACGAAGAAGCCGAGGAACAGCAGCCGCTGCGCCGCCGGGTCGATGTCGAGCTGCCGCAGCGACTCGAAGGCGAACGTGCCGTCGCCCGCCGCCTCGCTGATGACGTACAGGCCGATGACCGCGGCCAGCATGACCAGCCCGCCGACCAGGCTGTACAGGAAGAACTTGACCGCGGCGTACTGCCGGCGCGGGCCGCCGAAGCTGCCCACGATGAAGTACATCGGGACGAGCATCGCCTCGAAGAAGACGTAGAAGAGGAAGACGTCGGTGGCGGCGAAGACGCCGACCATGCACGCCTCGAGCAGCAGCAGCCAGGCGAAGAACGTCCGCATGGAGCGGCGGCTCGTGGGCTCGTCGCGCCACGAGGCGAGCACGACCACCGGCACCAGCACCCCGACCAGCAGCAGCATCACCAGCGCGATGCCGTCGACGCCGAGGGCGAAGTCGACGCCGAAGCCCTCGATCCACGGCACCGACGTCGTCAGCTGGAACCGGTCGCCGTCGGGGTCGAACGCGACCGTGGCCAGCACCGCGAGCAGCAGCACGACCAGGCTGACGCCGAGGGCGAGCTGCCGGGCCGGCGCCGTGCCGGTCTTGGGCAGGGCGGCGACGACGGCGGCGCCCACCGCGGGCACCACCAGCATCGCGACCAGGAGCAGGGAGTCGCTCACGCCACGGTCCTCATGTCGTCGGTCGTCCTCTCCTGAGAGCCCAGCCCGCTCACCCGGCCGTCACCGCCAGCAGCGCCCCGGCCACCAGGACCGCGCCGCCGAGCATCCCGAGCGCGTAGGACCGGACGAACCCGGTCTGCGCCCGGCCCAGCCGCGACGACGAGCCGCCGAGCGTGGCGGCCAGGCCGTTGACCGCGCCGTCGACGCCGCGGTTGTCCACCCACACCAGCGCCCGGGTGAGCCACTGGCCCGGCCGCATGAACAGCGACTCGTTGACCGTGTCGGCGTAGAGGCTCTTGCGCGCCGCGCGCACCACCGGGGAGACGCGGGCCGGGGCGACCTCGGGGACCTCGCGGCGGCCGACGAACAGCCAGGCCGCCAGCACGCCGACCAGCATCACCGCGGTCACCACGACCCCGACGACGGCCGGGGCGACCACGTGCGCGGCCTCCTCGGGCTCGCCGAACACCGGCGCGAGCCACTCGTCGAGCGGGAAGACCTGCACCAGCAGGAACCCGGCGGCCACCGAGCCGACGGCGAGCAGCACCATCGGGGCGGTCATCACCGTCGGTGCCTCGTGCGGGTGCTGGCCCTCGGTCCACCGCGGCCGGCCGAGGAACGTCATGAGCACCAGCCGGGTCATGTAGAAGGCGGTCAGCCCGGCACCGACGACGGCGACCGCGCCCAGCAGCCAGCCCCACCCGTCGCCGCGGTCCAGCGCCGCCTCGATGATCGCGTCCTTGGTCCAGTAGCCGGACAGGAACGGGAACCCGATCAGCGCGAGGTAGCCCAGGCCGAAGGTGGCGAAGGTGACCGGCAGCCGCCGGGCCAGCCCGCCGAAGCGGCGCATGTCCACCTGGTCGCCCATGGCGTGCATGACCGACCCGGCGCCGAGGAACAGCCCGGCCTTGAAGAAGCCGTGGGTGAGCAGGTGCGCGATGCCCGCGGCGTAGCCGACCGGGCCCAGCCCCACGGCGAGGAACATGTAGCCGATCTGGCTGACCGTCGAGTACGCGAGCACCTTCTTGATGTCGTCGTACGCGCACCCGACGATCGCGCCGTAGAGCAGGGTGATCGCGCCGACGGCGAGGACGACGGCGCGGGCGGTCGGCGTCAGGTCGTAGATCGGCGCGGACCGGGCGATGAGGTAGACGCCGGCCGTGACCATCGTCGCGGCGTGGATGAGCGCCGAGACCGGGGTCGGGCCCTCCATGGCGTCGGGCAGCCACGCCTGCAGCGGGAACTGGCCGGACTTGCCGCACGCGCCGAGCAGCAGGAGCAGGCCGAGCGCCGTCAGGGTGCCGCCGGCGAGTGCCCCGGCCCCGCCGAACACGCCCTCGTAGGAGACCGTCCCGAGCTGGGCGAACATCACGAAGATCGCCAGGGCCAGGCCGACGTCGCCGACCCGGTTCATCACGAAGGCCTTCTTCGCGGCGGTGGCCGCGGCCGGCCGCTCGTGCCAGAAGGCGATGAGCAGGTAGGAGGCCAGGCCCACGCCCTCCCACCCGACGTAGAGGGCCACGTAGTTGTCGCCGAGGACCAGCAGCAGCATCGCCGCGACGAACAGGTTCAGGTAGGCGAAGAACCGGCGCCGCCGCGGGTCGTGCGCCATGTAGCCGACCGAGTAGACGTGGATGAGCCCGCCCACGCCGGTGATCAGCAGCATGAAGGTGGCCGACAGCGGATCCACCAGCAGCCCGGCCTGCACGTCGAGCGAGCCCACCGACAGGAAGGTGAACAGGTCGACGTCGACCGCCCGCTCCTCCAGCCCGGCCAGCTGCACGGTGCACAGCAGCGCGACCACGAACGCGACCAGGACGGTCGCCGCCCCCAGCAGGTGGCCCCACCGGTCGGTGCGGCGGCCGCCCAGCAGGAGGACCGCGGCCCCGAGCAGCGGCAGTGCGATGACCAGCCACGAGGCCGACAGCAGGCCCTCGGCGGCGACGGCGGATTCCATGGGGTGACCGGCTCCCGTCAGTACTTGAGCAGGTTGGCGTCGTCGACCGACGCCGACCGGCGGGTCCGGTAGATCGACATGATGATCGCGAGGCCGACGACGACCTCCGCCGCGGCGACGACCATGACGAAGAACGCCATGATCTGGCCGTCGATGGTGCCGGAGGCCCGGGCGAAGGTGACCAGCGTCAGGTTGACCGAGTTGAGCATCAGCTCGACGCACATGAAGACGACGATCGCGTTGCGCCGCACCAGCACGCCGACGGCGCCGATGGTGAACAGGATCGCCGCGAGCACCAGGTAGTGCGTGAGCGTCATGCCCGGTCCTCCGGTGCCGGGTCGAGCGTGCCGAGGGCGGCGTCCGGGCTGCCGAGCTGGGCCCGGCCGGTGGGGCGGGGCATCTGGTCGACCTCCTGGGGCTCGATGCCGGTGGCCAGGCTGTCCTCGGCGGTGCGCCCGTCGGGCAGCAGCGCGCCGGCGGCCACGGAGTTGGCGCGGGCGAACACGCCGGGGCCGGGCAGCGTCTGCGGCCGGTCGGTGAGGAACCGGGCGCGGGAGAGCTCCTTCTGCGTCCGCCGGGTGCCGGGCTCGCGCTCGATGTGCGCGAGCACCATCGCGCCGACCGCGGCGGTGATCAGCAGCGCGCTGGTGACCTCGAAGGCCAGCAGGTAGCGGGTGAACAGCAGCTCGGCGATCGAGTCGATGTTGCCGGTGCCGCCCTGCGCGTCGGACAGGCCCGCGACCGGGGTGTCCTGCGTGGCGCGGGCGATGCCGGCGCCGACCAGCCCGGCGAACCCGACGCCGAGCACCGTGGCCGCCACCCGCTGCCCGCGCAGCGTCTCGACCACGGAGTCCGAGGAGTCCCGGCCGACCATCATGAGGACGAACAGGAACAGGATCATGATCGCGCCGGTGTAGACGATGATCTGCACGGCGCCGAGGAACGGCGCGGACTGGACGACGTAGAACACGCCGAGCGCGAGCATCGTGTTGACCAGCCACAGCGCCGAGTGGACGGCGTTGCGGCTGAACACCATCCCCAGCGCCCCGGCCAGCGCGACCGGGCCGAGGATCCAGAAGACGACGGCCTCGCCGGTGCCGATGGCGACCTCGGTCATGCCCGCTCCACCGTGACCGGCTCGGCCGGCGAGCCCTGCTGGGGCTCGCGCACGTAGTAGGCCTTCTCGTCGTCGCCGAGGCGCATGGCGTGCGGCGGGGCCTCCATGCCGGGCAGCAGCGGGGCCATGAGCTGTTCCTTGGTGTAGATCAGGTCCTGCCGGTTGTCGTCGGCCAGCTCGAAGTCGTTGCTCATCGTCAGCGAGCGGGTGGGGCAGGCCTCGATGCACAGCCCGCAGAAGATGCAGCGCAGGTAGTTGATCTGGTAGACGCGGCCGTACCGCTCCCCGGGGCTGTAGCGCGCGTCCTCGGTGTTGTCCCCGCCCTCGACGTAGATCGCGTCGGCCGGGCAGGCCCAGGCGCACAGCTCGCAGCCGATGCACTTCTCCAGCCCGTCGGGGTGCCGGTTGAGCACGTGCCGGCCGTGGTAGCGCGGCTTGGTCACCTTGGGGACCTCGGGGTACTCCTCGGTGGTCACCTTCTTGAAGATCTGGCCGAAGGTGACGCCGAACCCCTGGCCGGGCGCCGGCAGCAGGCTGCGGCGGGGCGCGGGCGCGCCGCCGCCGGCGCCGGCGCGCTCGACCTCGCCGCCGCCGCGCCGGGCCGGGGTGGCCCCCGCGGGGGTCCGCTCAGACATCGGAGTCCTCCTGTGCGCTGGTCGCGGTGCTGCCCGTGGGGCTGCCGGCGCCTCGGCGGCCGCTGCTGACCACGCCGCCCTCGGGGCGTGCGCCCACCGGCTCGGCCCGGCGCAGCCGCGGCGACGGCGGCACGACGAGGTCCATGGGCGGCACCGGGAAGCCGCCCTCGGCGCGGGCCGGGCCGGTGCGCTGCGCCGGCCGGTGCCGCGGCCCGGCCGGGGGCAGCACCTCGGGGTCGGGGTCGGGGTCGGTGGCGTGGACGCCGCCGGCCGCGGCGTCCTCGGCCATGAGCCGGGTGTCGCGGTTGCTGGCCCGGCTGGCGACCGACAGGCCGAGGAGCACCAGCAGCGCGATCGGCACGCCGACGAACACCGCCACCTGGCCGGTGGACAGGTCCGCCTCGCGGGAGACGGTGCGCATGGTGGCGACGGCGAGGATCCAGACCAGCGCCGTCGGCACCAGGACCTTCCAGCCGAAGCGCATGAACTGGTCGTAGCGCAGCCGGGGCAGCGTCCCGCGCAGCCAGATGAACACGAACAGCGCCACGCAGACCTTGAGGAAGAACCACAGCAGCGGCCACCAGCCGGAGTTGGCGCCGTCCCAGATCGAGATCGGCCACGGGGCCCGCCAGCCGCCGAGGAACAGCGTCGCGGCCAGCGCCGAGACGGTGACCATGTTGATGTACTCGGCGAGGAAGAACAGCGCGAACTTCAGCGACGAGTACTCGGTGTGGAAGCCGCCGACCAGCTCGCTCTCGGCCTCGGGCAGGTCGAACGGCGCCCGGTTGGTCTCGCCGACGACGGCGACCGCGTAGATGACGAAGCTGACCGGCAGCAGGACCGCGAACCAGCCCGGGCCGGTGAACTCCAGCCCGAAGAACGACAGCCGGTTGCCGTCGGCCTGGGCGGCGACGATCTCCGAGGTCGACATCGACCCGGCGTAGAGGAACACCGCGACGATCGACAGGCCCATCGCGATCTCGTAGCTGACCATCTGGGCGGCGCTGCGCAGCCCGCCGAGCAGCGGGTAGGTCGAGCCCGAGGCCCAGCCGGCCAGCACGATGCCGTAGACGCCCATCGCCGAGCAGGCCAGGACGACCAGGACGCCGATCGGGGCGTCGGTGAGCTGCAGCGGGGTCTGCTGGCCGAAGATGCTGACCACCGGGCCCAGCGGGATGACCGAGAACGCCAGGAACGCCGGGATGGTCGCGATGACCGGGGCCAGGAAGTAGACCGGCTTGTCCGCGAGCGCGGGCCGGATGTCCTCCTTGAACGCCAGCTTCAGCCCGTCGGCCAGGCTCTGCAGGTAGCCGCGCGGGCCGACCCGGTTGGGGCCGACGCGCTGCTGCATGCGGGCGACGACCTTGCGCTCGAACACGATCGCGAACAGCGTCATCAGGACCAGCACGACGAAGACGCCGACGATCTTGACGAGCACGATCCACCAGACGTCGTGCCCGAAGTCCTCGAGCGTCGGCTGGTCGGCGGCGGCGAGGAGGGTCACGCGACACCTCCCGCGCTGAGCCGGACGACGCCGCCGGGTGCCGTGCCCAGGCCGGTGCGCAGCTCGCTGCCCGGTGAGCGCATCGGCAGCCACACCACGTCGTCGGGCATCTCGGTGACGCAGACGGGCAGGGTGACCGAGCCGGTGGCGCCGGTGACGGTGAGCGGGGCGCCGTCGGCCACGCCGAGCCCGGCGGCCCGCGCGGCGCTGATCCGCACCACCGGCGGGCGGGCGGTGCCGGCGAGCTCGGGCTCGTCGCGCTGCAGCGTCCCGACGTCGAGCAGCTGCCGCCAGGAGGCCAGCAGCGCCTCGCCCTCGCCCGGTTCCGGCGCCACGGCCGGCGGCACGTCGAGGCCGCCCTCGGCGCGGGCGCTCGCATCGCCGAGGAAGGCGAGCTCGGCGCGGGCCGCCTCGGGGGTGGGCAGCCGCAGGTCGGCGTCGAGGTGCTCGGCCAGGCCGTGCAGCACCCGGCCGTCGGGGAGCTGGCCGGTGCCGTGCAGCGTGGCGTCGAAGGACCGCACCCGGCCCTCCCAGTCCAGGTAGCTGCCGGCCTTCTCCGGCGCGGCGGCCACCGGCAGGACGACGTCGGCGTGCTCGGTGACGGCGGTCGGCCGCTGCTCGAGGCTGACGACGAACGACGCCGCGGCCAGTGCCTCCGCCGCGAGCGCGGGGTCGGGCAGGTCGGCGGGGTCCACGCCGCCGACGACGAGGCCGGCCAGCCGGCCGTCGCGGACCGCGGCGAGGATGCCGGTGGCGTCCCGGCCGGGCAGCGCCGGCAGGTCGGCGGGGTCCACGCCCCACAGCGCGGCCACCTCGGCGCGCGCGACGGGGTCCAGGACCGGCCGGCCGCCGGGCAGCAGCGCGGGCAGCGCGCCGGCCTCGACGGCGCCGCGCTCCCCGGCCCGCCGCGGCACCCAGGCCAGGCGGGCGCCGGTGGCGCGGGCGAGCGCGGCCAGCGCGGTGAACGCGCCGGGCACCTCGGCCAGCCGCTCGCCGGCCAGCACGACCGCGCCGGGCTGCCGCAGCGCCTCGACGGCGGGGCCGCCCCAGCTGCCCTCGGCCAGCGCCGCGAGAGCGCGGGCCTCCTCGCCGGGCCGGGTGACCAGCACGGTGGCCTGCAGCTTCTGCGCCGCGCGGGTGGCGAACGGGGCCAGGTCGTAGACGGCCAGCCGGCTCTTCCGCACCGCCCGGCGCAGGCGGAGGAAGACGATCGGCGACTCCTCCTCCGGCTCGAAGCCGGCCAGCAGCACGGCCGGGGCGGCGGTGAGCTCGTCGTAGGTGACCGCCCCGCGGCCCGGGCCGGTGCCGGCCACGTGCGCGGCGAGGAAGGCCTGCTCCTCGGCCGAGTGCGCGCGGGCGCGGGCGTCGACGTCGTGGGTGCCCAGCGCCACGCGGGCGAACTTGGCGTACGCGTAGGCGTCCTCGACGGTCAGCCGGCCACCGGGCAGCACCCCGACCCCGCCCGCGGCCCGCGCCGCGCGCAGGCCCTCGGCGGCCGCGGCCCACGCGTCCGGCCAGGAGGCGGGCTCCAGGACGCCGTCGCGGCGGACCAGCGGGGTGGTGAGCCGGTCGTTGGTGGCGGCGTAGCGGAAGGCGAAGCGGCCCTTGTCGCAGGTCCACTCCTCGTTGACCGCGGGGTCCTCCCCCGCCAGCCGGCGCATGACCTTGCCGCGCCGGTAGTCGGTGCGCATGGAGCAGCCCGAGGAGCAGTGCTCGCACACCGAGGGCTCGCTGCGCAGGTCGAACGGCCGCGACCGGAACCGGTACTGCGCGCTGGTGAGCGCGCCGACCGGGCAGATCTGGGTGGTGTTGCCGGAGAAGTAGGAGGAGAACGGCTCGTCCTCGTAGACGGCGACCTGCTCCAGCGCGCCCCGCTCGAACAGCTCGATGAACGGGTCGCCGGCCACCTGCTGGGAGAACCGCGTGCAGCGGGCGCACAGCACGCAGCGCTCGCGGTCGAGCAGGATCTCGCTGCTGATCGGCAGCGGCTTGGGATAGGTCCGCTTGACGTCGACGAAGCGGGTCTCGGCGCGGCCGTTGCTCATGGCCTGGTTCTGCAGCGGGCACTCGCCGCCCTTGTCGCAGACCGGGCAGTCCAGCGGGTGGTTGATCAGCAGCAGCTCCATCGTGCCCTGCTGCGCCTTGTCCGCGACCGGGCTGGTCAGCTGCGTCTTCACCGCCATGCCGTCGGCGACCGGCATGGTGCAGGAGGCCACCGGCTTGCGCTGGCCCTCCACCTCGACCAGGCACTGCCGGCAGGCGCCGACCGGGTCCAGCAGCGGGTGGTCGCAGAACCGCGGGATCTGGACGCCGACCATCTCCGCGGCCCGGATGATCAGCGTCCCCTTGGGCACCGCGACGTCGAAGCCGTCGATGGTGCAGCGGACGGCGTCCGGCGGGGTGTGCGGGCCGGGGACGCCCGGCGGCACCGCCGGCGCGGGCTCGGGGGCGGTGGGAGTGAGCGTCACGAGGCGACTCCGACGGGCTCGAGCCGCAGCGAGCGGCCCAGGCGGGCCTGCTCCTCGGGCGGCAGCAGGGCGACGTAGTCGTCGCGGAAGTACTTGAGCGAGCTGGTGATGCAGCTCGTCGCGCCGTCCCCGAGCGCGCAGAACGAGCGGCCGAGGATGTTGTCGCAGGTGTCGGTGAGCAGGTCGAGGTCGGCCGCCGTCCCGCGGCCGTCGACCAGCCGCTGCAGCACCTGCACCAGCCAGTAGGTCCCCTCGCGGCAGGGCGTGCACTTGCCGCAGGACTCGTGCGCGTAGAACTCGGTGAACCGCAGGGTGGCCTCGACGATCGAGTCGGTCTCGTCGAACACCATGAGCGCCGTCGTGCCGAGCATCGAGCCTGCGGCGGCGACCGAGTCGAAGTCGAGCGGGACGTCGAGGTGCTCGGCGGTGAAGTACGGCGTCGAGGAGCCGCCCGGCGTCCAGAACTTGAGCTCGTGCCCGGCCCGCACGCCGCCGGCCATCTCCAGCAGCTCGCGCATCGTGGTGCCCATCGGCGCCTCGTACTGGCCGGGGCGGGCGACGCGGCCCGACAGCGAGTAGATCTTCGGCCCGGGCGACTTCTCCGGCCCGAACCGCTTGAACCACTCCGCCCCGCCGCGGACGACGAACGGCACGGTGGCCAGCGTCTCGACGTTGTTGATGACCGTCGGGGCGCCGTAGAGGCCGGCGACCGCGGGGAACGGCGGCTTGAGCCGCGGCTGCCCGCGGTAGCCCTCGAGCGAGTCGAGCAGCGCCGTCTCCTCGCCGCAGATGTAGGCGCCGGCGCCGGCGTGCACGACCAGCTCCAGGTCGTAGCCCGAGCCCAGGATGTCGCTGCCGAGGTAGCCGGCGGCGTAGGCCTCCTCGACGGCGGACACCAGCCGGCGGTGGGCGTGCACCGCCTCGCCGCGGACGTAGATGACGGCGAACCGGCAGCGGATCGCGTACGCCGAGATGATCACGCCCTCCACCAGGGAGTGCGGGTCGGTCATCATCAGCGGCAGGTCCTTGCAGGTGCCCGGCTCGCCCTCGTCGGCGTTGACCACGAGGTACTTGGGCATCGCGGCCGGCCCGGTGGGCGTCTCCCCCGGCTTGGGCTGCGGGATGAAGCTCCACTTCATGCCGGTGGGGAAGCCGGCGCCGCCGCGGCCGCGCAGGCCTGAGTCCTTGACCAGGGAGACCAGCTCGTCGGGCTGCATCGACAGCGCGGTGCGCAGCGCGGCGTAGCCGTCGAGGGACTCGTAGGTGGACAGCCGCCAGGGCTGCTCGGCGCCCCAGCGCGCGGTGAGGACGGGGGTGAGCGGCATCTCAGGCCTTCCCTGGACCCTGGCCGGAGGTGCCCGGCTCGGTCCCTGCGGGGGTGTCGGGGGTGGGACGGTCGCCGCCGGGGGTGCGCCGGCCGTACTCGGTGCCGCGGTCGGGGTGCGCCTGCGCGGCGCCGGCCCGCTCGGCCGGGTTGTCGGCGGCGGCGACGCGGGCGTCGGCGGCCTCCTCCTCCGGCGTCTGCCCGGCGTCGCCGGACGGCGCCACCGTCTCCGCGGGCTCGCCGGTGTCGGCGGGCTCCGGTTCCGGGCCGCTCATCGGCGGGGCGGACTCGCCGCGCTCGGCGGCCAGCCGGACGCCGGCCAGCGTCGGGCCCCACTCCCCCGGCGCGTCGACGGCGGCGCGCGCGGCCCCGGCGTCGGCGTGCTGGGAGAAGCCGGCCAGCTGCCGGGAGACCCCGCGGAAGTCGGTGAGCGGGGCGCCGCGCGTGGGGTGCGGCTTCTCCCCGCGGCGCAGTGCGGCGACCAGCGCGCGGGCGCTCTCGACGTCCTGCTGGTCGTAGAACTCGTAGTCGACGGTGACCACCGGCGCGTAGTCGCAGGCGGCCAGGCACTCGGCGTGCTCGAGGGTGACCGAGCCGTCGGCCGCCGTCTCGTCGTGGTGGACGCCGAGGTCGGCCGACAGCGCGTCCATGATCCGCTGCCCACCGAGGACGGCGCACAGCGTGTTGGTGCAGACGCTGACCAGGTGCCGGCCGGTCGGGCGGCGCTTGTACATCGTGTAGAAGGTGGCGACCGCGCCGACCTCGGCCTTGGTCAGCCCGAGCACCTCGGCGCACAGCGCGACGCCCTCCGGCGTCACGTAACCCTGGTAGCTCTGGACCAGGTGCAGCATCGGCAGCAGCGCCGAGCGCGGCTGCGGGTAGCGGGTGGTGATCTCCCGCGCCTCCAGCCACGCCTGCTCGGTCAGCGGCGGCAGGTCCGCCGGCGGCGGCTCGACCGGGCTGTCGACCAGCCCGGTCGTCGCCGCGCCCTCCCGGGAGCCGGGGAGTGCGCTCATCGGTCCACCCCTCCCATCACGGGGTCGATGGAGGCGATGGCGGCGATGACGTCGGCGATCATCCCGCCCTCGCTCATGGCCGCGGTGGCCTGCAGGTTCACGAAGCTGGGGTCGCGCACGTGGACGCGCCACGGCCGGGTGCTGCCGTCGCTGACCACGTGGTAGCCGAGCTCCCCCCGCGGCGACTCGACCGGCACGTAGACCTGCCCGGCCGGCACCCGGAACCCCTCGGTGACCAGCTTGAAGTGGTGGATCAGGGCCTCCATCGAGGTGCCCATGATGTGGCGGACGTGCTCGAGGGAGTTGCCCATGCCGTCGGCGCCGAGCGACAGCTGCGCGGGCCAGGCGATCTTCCGGTCCTCGACCATCACCGGGCCGGGCTCGAGCCGGTCGAGCGCCTGGCGGACGATCTTCAGCGACTCGAACATCTCGGCCATCCGGACCAGGTAGCGGCCCCAGGCGTCGGAGGTGTCGGCGGTGGGGACCTCGAAGTCGTAGGTCTCGTAGCCGAGGTAGGGCTCCGTCCTGCGCAGGTCCCAGGGCAGCCCGGCGGCCCGCAGCACGGGCCCGGTGACGCCGAGCGCCAGGCAGCCGGTGACGTCGAGGTAGCCGACGTCCTTGAGCCGCCGCTGCCAGATCGGCTGGCCGGTGAGCAGCTTGTGGTAGCCGGCCAGCCGCTCGGGCATGACCGCGAGCCACTCGCGGATCGACTCCTCCACGCCGGCCGGCAGGTCCTGGGCGACGCCGCCGGGCCGGATGTAGGCGTGGTTCATGCGCAGCCCGGTGATCTCCTCGAGCAGGTCGAGGCACAGCTCCCGCTCGCGGAAGCCGTTGGTCATGCCGGTGAGCGCGCCCAGCTCCATGCCGCCGGTGGCCAGACCCACGAGGTGCGAGGCGATCCGGTTGATCTCCATGACCAGCACGCGGATGGTCTGCGCGCGCTGCGGCACCTCGATGCCGAGCAGCTTCTCGACGGCCATGCAGTAGCCGGCCTCGTTGAACAGCGGGGCCAGGTAGTCCATCCGCGTCACGAAGGTCGTGCCCTGCACCCAGTTGCGGTACTCGGTGTTCTTCTCGATGCCGGTGTGCAGGTAGCCGATGACCACCCGCGCCTTGGTCACCGTCTCGCCCTCGAGGTCGAGGACCAGCCGCAGGACGCCGTGCGTCGAGGGGTGCTGCGGCCCCATGTTGACGACGAGCCGCTCCTCGCCGGAGAGGTCCGCGCCGAAGGCCTGGTCCCAGTCGCCGCCGGTGACGGTGTAGACCCGCCCCTCGGTGGTCTCCCGCGAGCCGGCGTACGGGTCGTAGGTGGTGCTCATCGGTAGCTCCGCCGGGTGTCGGGCGGCGGGATCGTCGCGTCGTGGTACTCCACCGGCACGCCGCCGAGCGGGTAGTCCTTGCGCTGCGGGTGCCCGTCCCAGTCGTCGGGCATGAGGATCCGGGTCAGCGCCGGGTGGCCGTCGAAGACGACGCCGAACATGTCGAACGTCTCCCGCTCGTGCCAGTCCGCCGTCGGGTAGACCGAGGACACCGACGGCACGTGCGGGTCCTCGGCGGTGACGGCGACCTCCAGCCGGATCCGCCGCCGGTAGGTCATCGAGGTCAGGTGGTAGACGACGTGCAGCCGCGGCCGGCCGGCGTCCACCGCGGGGCCGCCGCTGTCGAGGTAGTCGACGCCGGAGACGCTGCTGCACAGCTCGAACCGCAGGGCGTCGTCGTCGCGCAGCGCCCGGACCAGGGTGAGCAGGTGCTCGCGGGCGACGAAGTAGGTGATCTCCCCGCGGTCGACGAGGACCCGCTGCACCGCGGCGGCGTAGGTGGCCGCGCCGACGGCGTCGACCAGCGCGTCGGTGACCTCGTCGAACCAGCCGCCGTAGGGGCGGTCGGTGGAGTGCAGCGCGACCGCCCCGCCCGGCTCGACGCGGACCAGGCCGCCGAAGCCGGAGGTGTCGCCGCTGCCGCTGACGCCGAACGCGCCCTTGCGGAAGCCGCCACCCGCGGCCGCGGCGCCCTGGGAGGCGTCGGCGCCGCTGCGGTCGCCGGGGCCGGTCACCGGGACCCGCCGCGCGGTCCGGGCAGGAGGACGGCGTCGCCGCCGCGCTGCTCGATGGCGAACTGGCCGGTGCGGCCGAGGGCCGCGGCCTGCTCGTAGGCCGCCCGCTTGGCCTTGTCGGCGCGGACGCTGGAGGGCATCTCGACCAGCAGGTCGGGGGCGCGGCCCTCGGCCCGCTCCTCCTCGAGCCGGCGGGCCCGCTTGGGACCGAGCGGCTCGTTCTGGATCTTGTGGTGCAGCTTGAGGATCGCGTCCGTGAGCATCTCCGGGCGCGGCGGGCAGCCGGGGAGGTACATGTCCACGGGGACGACGTGGTCGACGCCCTGCACCACCGCGTAGTTGTTGAACATGCCGCCGGAGCTGGCGCAGACGCCCATGGCGAGCACCCAGCGCGGCTCGGGCATCTGGTCGTAGATCTGCCGCAGGACCGGCGCCATCTTCTGGCTCACCCGGCCGGCGACGATCATGAGGTCGGCCTGGCGCGGGGAGGCGCGGAAGACCTCCATGCCGAAGCGGGCCAAGTCGTAGCGGCCGGCGCCGGTGGCCATCATCTCGATGGCGCAGCAGGCCAGGCCGAAGGTGGCCGGCCACAGCGAGGACTTCCGCGTCCAGTTGACCAGCTTCTCGACCGTCGTCAGCAGGAAGCCGCTCGGCAGCTTCTCCTCGAGACCCACGTCAGCTCCCCTCCGTCAGTCCCACGCTCAGTCCCACTCGAGGCCGCCGCGGCGCCAGACGTAGGCGTAGGCGAGGAAGACGGTGGCGATGAAGACCACCATCTCGACCAGGCCGAAGACACCCAGCGCGTCGTTGGCGACGGCCCACGGGTAGAGGAAGACGATCTCGATGTCGAAGACGATGAAGAGCATCGCCGTCAGGTAGTACTTCACCGGGAAGCGGCCGCCGTGCAGCGGCTGGTCGACCGGTTCGATGCCGCACTCGTAGGCCTCGAGCTTGGCCCGGTTGTAGCGGCGCGGGCCGACGAACGGCGCGACCGTCACCGAGAACAGCGCGAAGGCCGCGGCGAGCGCGAACAGCCCCACGATCGGGACGTAGGACGACAGCACCGGCGCCTCCCTCGGCGGCTCGTGAGCTTGTGAAGAAATTCACAAACTCGTGCCACGAGCCTATGCCGCCGGGGTCGGCAAGTGAAGCGCGGGGGGTGAGTGAGTTCACATCCCCGGGTAACGGTCCTGTCACGGACCGCTTCGGGTGCTCCTCAGACGGACGGCGTGAGCCGGGTGAGGACGGCGACCACGCGGTCGAAGCGGTCGCCGTCGCGGCCGTCGGAGAGGTTGCCCATCAGCCGCAGTGCGGCGTTCACCATCGCCGGCCGCTCGAGCCCGTGCGCGGTGGCGAAGCGGACCAGGGCGGGGCGGTCGAGCAGCGCGAGGAAGGCCATCCCGAGCCGGTGGTGGCGGCCGTAGGCCTCGCGCAGCCGCTCGGGGTACCGGCGCAGCACCGCCTCGCGGGCCGGCCCCTCGGGGGCGGCGAGCGCCGCGGCCGCCGTCTCCCCCGCCATCCGGCCGGTCTCCAGCGCGTAGCTGATGCCCTCGCCGTTGAACGGGTTCACCACGCCCGCGGTGTCGCCGGCCAGCAGCAGCCCGCGGGTGTAGGCCGGGCCGCGGTTGAGCGCCATCGGCAGCCCGGCGCCGCGCACCGGGGTGACCGCGTGCTCCTCGCCCAGCTGCCACTCCGGCGGCAGGGTGGCCAGCCAGCGGCGCAGCACGGTGCGCGCGTCGGTCTCGCCGCCGCGGCGGGTGTCGAGCAGGCCGAAGCCGACGTTGGCGGTGCCGTCGCCCATGCCGAAGGACCAGCCGTAGCCGGGCATCGAGTCGGCGGTGGGGCCCTCGGCGGACAGGTCGAAGGAGATGTCGAGGTAGGGGTCCTCGCCGCGCGGCGTCTCGACGTACCGGCGGACGGCGACGCCGAGCGGCCGGTCCTCGCGGCGGGTCAGCCCGATCGCCTTGGCCAGCCGGCCGGAGAGGCCCTCCGCGGAGACGACCAGCGGCGCCCGCCAGGTCACCGGCTCCCTGCCCGGGCCGGCCTGCGCGTGCACGCCCACGACCCGGCCGGCGTCGTCGAGCAGCGGGTCGGTGACGGTGACCTCCTGCTCGAGCCGGGCGCCGGCGGCCACGGCGTGCTCGGCGAGCATCGGGTCGAGGTCCTTGCGCGGCCGGACCAGGCCGTACCCGGGCCAGGAGTCCAGCTGCGGCCAGTCGACCTCGACCACCCGGCCGCCGCCGAAGACCCGCAGGCCGCGGTGCCGCACCCAGCCGGCCGCCGGGGAGACGTCGATCCCCATCTCGTCGAGCGCCTTCACCGCGCGCGGTGTCAGGCCGTCGCCGCAGACCTTCTCCCGCGGGAAGCGCGCCTTCTCCAGCACGACGACGTCGAGCCCGGCGGCGGCCAGGGTCCACGCGGCGGCCGACCCGGCCGGCCCGGCACCGACCACCACGACGTCGGCGCTGCCCCCGGCGGTCGGACTCGTCACGCGCTGGCCCCCTCGGTGCTCGGTCTGCGGTCGTCCCGAGCCTAGGCGGGCCCCCCGCCGGGGCCGCCGGCGAGCGCGGCGCGCACCTCGTCGTCGGACGTCTCGCCGAAGTCGTCGTAGTAGCGGCCTACCGCGCCGAACGGGTGGGGGGTGACCGGGCAGACGACCTCGTCGGCCAGCACGGACAGCTCGGCGCACACGTCGGGCGCCCCGACGGGGACGGCGACGACGACCGCGGCCGGACCGGCCGCGCGGACCGCGGCGAGGGCGGCGCGCATGGTGGAGCCGGTGGCCAGCCCGTCGTCGACGAGGACGGCGGTGCGGCCGGCGAGCGCGGGCGGCGGCCGGTCGCCGCGGTAGGCCCGCTGCCGGCGGCGCAGCTCGGCCAGCTCGGAGCGGCGCACCTCGTCCGCGGCGGCGGGCCCGACGGGGTTGCGGGCGAGGACGGACTCGCTGCGGACGCTCTCGACGGTCTCCCCCACCGCGGCCAGCGCGCCCATGGCCAGCTCCGGCCGCTCGGGCAGGCCGAGCTTGCGGACGGCGACCACGTCGAGCTCCGCGCCGAGCGCCGCCGCGACCTCGGCCGCGACCAGGACGCCGCCGCGGGGCAGGCCGAGGACCAGCGCGTCCGGGCCGAGCGGCACGCCAGGGGGACGGGCGGGGTCGGTCAGGCGCGCGGCGAGCCGCCGGCCGGCGTCACGCCGGTCGCGGTACGGGCGGCCGTCCACCGCGGGGCCGGGGGGTCAGACGGGCTGGGGTCCCGACGGCGGCGGGGCGCTCGGGTCGGTGGGGCTGGGCTGCGGCAGCGGGGCCGGCGACGGCGGCGAGATCGGGTCGACCGGGGACGGCGACGGACCGGGCGGCTCGGGCATCGGTGTCGGTGTCGTCATGCGCCGACGCTATCCCCGCACGCGGGCCGCGGGAGCCCTCGGCGGCGGGCCGGTCAGGGGCGGACCGCGCGGTGCAGCGCGACGACGCCGCCGGTCAGGTTGCGCCAGGCGACGTCGGTCCACCCGGCGGCCTGGATGCGGGCGGCCAGCGCCGGCTGGTCGGGCCAGGCCCGGATCGACTCGGCCAGGTAGACGTAGGCGTCGGGGTTGCTGCTCACCGCGCGGGCGATCCGCGGCAGCGCCCGCATGAGGTACTCGGTGTAGACGGTGCGGAACGGCTTCCAGGTGGGGCTGGAGAACTCGCAGACGACGAGCCGCCCGCCCGGCCGGACGACCCGGGCGAACTCGCGCAGCGCGGCGTCGGGGTCGGCCACGTTGCGCAGGCCGAAGGAGACGACCAGCCCGTCGGCGCTCGCGTCGGCGAACGGCAGCGCCATCGCGTCGCCGGCCACCTTCGGCACCGGCCGCGCCGCGCCGGCCCGCAGCATCCCCTGGGAGAAGTCGCAGGCGATCGCGTGCACGCCCCCGGCGGCGAGCTCCACGGTGGAGACGCCGGTGCCGGCGGCCACGTCGAGGACGACGTCCCCCGGCCGGGCGCCGAGCGCCTCGCGGGTGGCCCGCCGCCAGGCGGCGTCGCGGCCGCCGGAGAGCACGGTGTTGGTGAGGTCGTAGCGGCGGGCGACGCCGTCGAACATGGCCGCGACCTCGTGCGGCTGCTTGTCCAACCCGGCCCTCGACCCGGCGGTGTGTGCGCTGTCTCGCCGGTCTGCCACGGCGGACGACGCTACCGGCTGCCTACGCTGGGGGCTGTGACGGCAGCGGCGGTGACCACCCCGGACGCCGTCGCGCCCGCCGTCACCACGGTCGCGCTGCCCGACTCCCCCGACCTGCTGGCGCTGCTGCCGCGCGAGGGCGCGCTGTCCTGGGTGCGCCGCGGCGAGGGCCTGGTCGGCTGGGGCGAGGCCGACCGCCTCGAGGTCTCCGGTCCCGGCGCGCTCGCCGAGGCCGCCGCCTGGTGGGACGACCGCACCGCCGCCCTCGCCGTCGACGACGAGGTGGGCGTGCCCGGCTCCGGGCCGGTGGTGTTCGCGAGCGTCGCGTTCGACCCCGCGCGGGAGACGTCGGTGTTCGTCGTCCCCGAGGTCGTCGTCGGCCGCCGCGACGGCGTCGCCTGGGTGACCACGACCGGCGGTGCCGACCCGCGCGACGTGCTGCCGGCCACCCGCGAGCCGCTGACCCCCGCGCCGGGCCGGCTGCGCTACGCCGACGGCGCGCTCGACCCCGCCTCGTGGTGCGGTGCCGTGTCCGCCGCGATCGGCCGCATCGGCGCCGGCGACCTCGCCAAGGTGGTGCTCGCCCGCGACCTGCTGGTCACCGCCGACGTGCCGCTGGACCCGCGCCGCCTGCTCGACCGGCTGGCCGCGCGCTTCCCCGACTGCTGGACCTTCGCCGTCGACGGGCTGCTCGGCGCCACCCCCGAGCTGCTGCTGCGCCGCACCGGCCGGCAGCTGTCGGCGCGGGTGCTGGCCGGCACCGCCCCGCGCGGCGCGGGCGCCGAGGACGAGCGGCTCGCGGCGGGCCTCCTGACCAGCGCCAAGGACCGCGACGAGCACGCCCTCGCCGTCGACTCGCTCGTCCGCGCGCTCGACCCGTTCTGCACCGCGCTGTCGGTGCCGGAGCAGCCCTCGCTGCTGACGCTGCCCAACGTGCGGCACCTGGCCACCGACGTCGTCGGCACCCAGCGCCGCTCGGGCGCCCGCGGCCGCGCCGGGCTGCTGGAGCTGGTCGACGCCGTGCACCCGACCGCCGCCGTCTGCGGCACCCCGCCCGAGGCCGCCGCCGCGGTCATCGCCGAGCTGGAGGGCATGGGCCGCGGGCGCTACGCCGGGCCGGTGGGCTGGCTCGACGCCCGCGGGGACGGCGAGTTCGGGCTGGCCCTGCGCTGCGCGCAGCTGGTCGACGACGACCCGCGGTCGGCCCGGCTGTTCGCCGGCTGCGGCATCGTCGCCGCCTCCGACCCGGCGGCCGAGCTCGCCGAGACGCAGTCGAAGTTCGCCGCCTTCCAGGCCGCGCTGGAGGGCTGAGGCGGCCGGTCCCGGCCGGCGCCGTCGTCCCCCTGCGCTCCGGAGACGGCGAGGGCCCCGGCCGCGGTGCGCGGTCGGGGCCCTCGTCGGGTGCGCGGGAGGTCAGCCCACGTAGTTCACGTGCACGTGGTCCATGTGGTTCGCGGTCGCACCGCCGCGGTCCTCCATCGCCTTCCAGGCGGCGTCGGGCGAGGTCAGGATGCGCTGCTGCCAGATGACGTACTCGACGCCCAGCTCGTCCCAGTGGTCGACGTGGTACTGGGCGATCGCGTCGCCGAGGGCGGCGTCGGACATGACCATGTAGTCCAGCGCCTTGCCGGAGGGGTGGCCGTCCGGGTCGACCGCGCTGGCCCGCGTGCCGCCGAGGGTGATGTCCGCGGCGCCCGGGACGTTGCTGACGACGGCGTTCGCCGCCGCCTGCACGGCCTCGTGGATCGCGCCGGCGGTGTTGGTGATCTCGGCGACGACCGCGGCCTGCGCGACCTGCGGAGCGGCCTCGGCGATCGGCGGGGTGGCGGCGGGCGCCGCCTCACCGGCGGCGACCGGGGCCGGGGCGGCCTCGGCGGCGGGAGCCGGGGCGGCCTCGGCGGCGGGGGCCGGGGCGGCCTCGGCAGCGGGAGCCGGGGCGGCCTCGGCGGCGGGAGCCGGGGCGGCCTCGGCGGCGGGGGCCGGGGCGGCCTCGGCGGCGGGGGCCGGAGCGGCCTCGGCGGCGGGGGCCGGGGCGGCGGTCGAGCCGCTGAGCGCCAGCACCTGACCGGGGAAGATCAGGTTCGGGTTGGCGCCGATGACGTCGACGTTGCGCTCGTAGAGCTCCCGCCAGCTCTGGCCGTGTGCGGCGGCGATCTTCGCCACCGTGTCCCGCCAGCGGACGGTGTACTCCTCGGTGGTGACCTCGGCCTGCTCGGCCGGGGCGGCCTGCTCGGCGGCCGGCTGCTCGGCCGGGGCGGCCGGGGCCTCGGCGGCGGGGGCGGCCTGCTCGGCGGGCGCGGCCGGCGCCTCGGCGGCGGCGGCGGTGGTGCCGTCGGTCAGGTACTTGCCGCAGCTCGGCCAGGCGCCGACGCCCTGGCCGGCCAGGACCGCCTCGGCGATCTGGACCTGCTGGGCCGGGGTGGCGAGGTCGGCACGCGGGGCGAGGCCGGTGCCCCCGAAGGCGGCCCAGGTGGACTGGCTGAACTGCAGGCCGCCGTAGTAGCCGTTGCCGGTGTTGATGCTCCAGTTGCCACTGGACTCGCACTGGGCGACGCCGGTCCAGTCGTGGGTGGTGGAGGCGGAGGCCGGCGAGCTCAGGACGCCCAGACCGACGGCGGCGGCGCCGGCGGCGACAGGGGCCTTGGCGATGACCTTCTTGGTGCGGACGTAGCGGGGTGCGCGGTGCTTGGGCATGGTGATGATCTCCCGATCACCGCCGGCGAGGTGAGCTGTCGGGTTCGGGCGATCGGTGCCCGGCCGCGGTCCGCGGCTTCACCCCGAGGCGCGCTCCGACAGGCCCCCGTAGGCCGTCGCGCGCCGGAAGAGTGGGTCCCCCACCCCTGCCCTGGGAGTTGTCGTGGGCGACCGGTGGGCAGGGTTTGGCGGACCGGCGCCACGCTCTGTGTTCGCTGAGCGCAGCCAAAACGTTACGTGTCGTCATGTCGACTGTCGTCGTGACGGCGGTCACACAAGGGTTCGGCTGGGGCCCGTGGGGTACGGCGTGACGTCGGCGTGACTCCCGCGCGGGTAACGGAACGCGCTGCTCGCCGCGCGCGATCCGGCTCCGCGGCAGTCCTCGTGCCCCCGCCGCGACCGCCCCCGGCCCCCGTGACGAAGGCCACCGGTGACGGGCCCCGATCCGGGCCTCCACTCCCCGCCGGGACCGCGCCGCGAGGCCCCCATGGGGTGCCCGGACCTCCCTGGGGTCCCCCGCACGGACGTGCGACTCGAGGTGATCGGCATCCCGGTGAGCGGACGTCGACGTCGCCAGGGCCTTCTCCGTCGAGCAGGTCGGTTTCGGGCTCGACCACGACGTCATCGGGACGAGCCGGGCTCGACCCGGGGCCCGCAACTCGTCGTCGAGGACGTCGACGCCGTCCGCCGGGAGCCGGCCGGGCGCGGGGTCGACGTCACCGAGGTCCAGCAACTGGGCCTCGAGGGCGCCCCGCCCCCGGCTCGCGGTTCGCGTTCTCCAGCGACCCCGACGGCAACGGCTGGTCGTTGCAGGAGATCCGGCGCTCCTGAGGCCGGTCAGGCCAGGGCGCGGCCCGCGGCCTCCCGCAGGGCGACGGCCAGATCGGCCTCCGCGCGCTGGTCGGTGCGGGCGACGACCACCCGCGGCCCGCCGCACGCGAGCGCGACGGTGAGCTCCTCCGGCGTGGCCACCGCCGTCGCCGCCCAGCCCAGGGACGCCGCGACGGCGACCAGGTCCCGCCCGTGCGGCGTGCCGAACACCCGCCGGTAGTCGCGGGCGTACGCCGGCCGCCCCGGCTCCAGCTGGGCGAAGATCCCGCCGCCGTCGTTGTCGGGCACCACCACGGTGAGGTCCGGGCGCGGCTCGCCCTCGCCGGTGAGCAGCCCCTGCAGGTCGTGCAGGAACGTGAGGTCGCCCATGAGCGCCACCGCGGGCCCGCCGTGCGCCAGGGCGGCCCCGACGGCGGTGGACACCGTGCCGTCGATCCCGGCGACGCCGCGGTTGGCGAGCACGGCGAGGTCGCCGCGCGGCACGGCCAGCCGGTCGACGTCGCGCACCGGCGTCGAGGAGCCGAGCACCAGCAGGGCCCCGGACGGCAGCGCGGCGACGACGTCGCGGGCCAGCCGGGCGGCGGTCAGCCCGGGCGCGGTGTCCAGGGCGGCGTCGACGGTCGCGCCCACCCGGTCCGCGGCCGCGCGCCAGGCGGCGGCCCAGGCCGGGTCGGAGGGCGGACCGGCCGGCGGGGCGGCGCGGGTGACCAGCGCCGCCGACCGGCCGGCGTCGGGCCAGCGCGGCCCGGCGACCACGGTCTCCACGCGCACCCGCGGGTCGGCCAGCAGCGCCGCCACCGGCCGGGACAGCGTCGGCCGGCCGACGACGACCACGCGCTCGGGCCGGTGCGCGTCCAGCCAGCCGGGCACGCCGAGCAGCAGCGCCCCACCGCGCACCGCGCCGTCGGTCCACGCCCCGCCGCTCGGCTCGGCGACCACCGGCCAGCCGGCCGCGGCGGCGCCGGCCGCCCACGCCCGGCCGACGGCGTCCGGCCCGTCCCCGGCGACGACGAGCGTGCGCGGGCCGTCCGGGACCGGCGCGGCCGCGACCGGCGCGGGCTCCCCGGCGGTCCACGGCGCGCCGCCGTCCCGGCCGGCCCACGGGCCCGCGAGCGGGCCGGGCTCCTCCTCCGGCAGCAGCGGGTCGCGGAACGGCAGGTCCAGCTGCACCGGGCCGGGGTCGCCGGACAGGACGCCGGTGGCCGCGAGCAGCGCCCGGGACACCACCGACCGCCAGTAGCGGTTCTGCGCGGCCTCGCGGCCGGCCTCGGGCACGCCGACGTCGGCCGCCCAGCGCACCGCGCCGCCGTAGAGGCCGGGCTGCTCGATGGTCTGGTTGGCGCCGGTGCCCCGCAGCTCCGGCGGCCGGTCGGCGGTCAGCGCCAGCAGCGGCACGCCGCTGACGTCGGCCTCGAGGACGGCGGCGTGCAGGTGCGCGGTCGCCGTCCCGGAGGTGGTGAGCACCGGCACCGGCCGGCCGGACGCGCGGGCCAGGCCCAGGGCGAGGAAGGACGCCGTGCGCTCGTCGATGCGCACGTGCAGCCGCAGGACGCCGGCCCGCTCGGCGGCGGCCAGCGCCAGGGCGACCGGCGCCGAGCGCGAGCCGGGCGCGACGACGGCGTCGCGGACCCCGCCGCGGACCAGTTCGTCGACCAGCACGCGGGCCAGTGCGGTGGAGGGGTTCACGCGGCCAGCACCGCGCCCAGCCGCTCGGTCCAGCGGGCGGTCACGTCACCGGGCGCGGTCACGGCGTCCAGCCGTGCGGGGTCCGGCCGGGTCACCGGCAGCACGCCGTCCACCGGCAGCAGCGGGGCGTCGGTCACGTCGCCGTCCAGGAGGGCGACCGTGGCCAGGCCGCAGGCGAAGGGCAGCTCCGGCAGCGCGGCGGCCAGCGCGACCCCCGCGGCGATGCCGACCGAGGACTCCAGCGCGGAGGAGACCACGCACGGCAGCCCGTGCGCCTCGGCCACGCGCAGCGCGGCCCGCACGCCGCCGAGCGGCTGCACCTTGAGGACGACGACGTCGCCGGCCTCGCGCAGGTCCACGCCCAGCGGGTCGCCGGCACGGCGCACGCCCTCGTCGACGGCGACCCGGACGTCGACCCGGCGGCGGAGGGCGGCGAGCTCGGCGAGCGTGGCGCAGGGCTGCTCGACGTACTCCAGGCCCACGCGATCCAGCTCGCGGATCCGGGCGACGGCGGTGTCGACGTCCCAGGCGGCGTTGGCGTCCACCCGGACCGCACCGGACGGGCCCAGCGCGTCGCGGACGGCCTCCACGCGGGCGAGGTCGGCGGCGGCGGTCTGGCCCGGCTCGGCCACCTTCACCTTCGCCGTCCGGCAGCCCGATGCCGCCACGATCGCGTGCGCCCGCTCGGGCCCCACCGCGGGGACGGTCACGTTGACCGGCACCGCGTCGCGCACCGGCGCGGGCCAGCCCTCCAGCGCGGCCTCGGCGGCGGCCGCCCACCACCGGCGGCTCTCCTGCACGCCGTAGTCCCAGAACGGGGAGAACTCGCCCCAGCCGGCCGGGCCGTGCACGAGCACGCCGTCGCGGACGTCGATGCCCCGGAAGCGGGTGCGCATCGGCACCGACCACACCGCCAGCCGGTCGATCCCCTCGGGGAGGCCGGCGGGGGTGATCACGCCCGCAAGCCTATGTCGCGCGCGACGTACCCTCGGGACCCGTGATCCGGCAGCTGACCGTCCTCCCCGCGCCGGACGCCCCCGACGCCGTCCTCGGCACCGTGCTGCCCGCCGTCCGCGCCTGCCTGGAGGGCGCCGCGCCGCTCGCGGTCCTCCCGGCCGGGCCGCCCGCGGCGGCCGCGCGGGAGGTCCTCGCGCCGGACGAGCCGCTCGAGGACGGCGCCGACCTCGTCGTCGTCACCTCCGGGTCCACCGGCGGCCCGCGCGGCGTGCTGCTGCCGGCCGCGGCGCTGCGGGCCTCGGCGACGGCGACCCTCGACCGGCTCGGCGGGCCCGGCGCCTGGCTGCTCGCGCTGCCGGTGTCGGCGATCGCCGGGCTGCAGGTGCTGGTCCGGTCGGTGCTCGGCGGCACCGCGCCCACCGTGCTCGCCGCCGGGGAGGACCTGGCCGCGGCGGTGGCGCGGATGCCCGCCGGCCGCCGCCACACCGCGCTGGTGCCCACCCAGCTGCGCCGGTACCTGGAGCGCGAGCCGGCGGCGCTGCGCGCCTTCGACGCGGTGCTCGTCGGCGGCGCGGCCACCGACCCGGCCCTGCTGGCCCGCGCCCGGGAGGCCGGCGTCGCGGTGGTGACCACCTACGGCACGACCGAGACCGCCGGCGGCTGCGTCTACGACGGCGTCCCGCTCGACGGCGTGCGGGTCCGCGTGGACGACGAGGGGATCGCCATCGCCGGCCCCGTGCTGGCGCTCGGGTACCGCCGCGACCCGGACGGCACCGCGGTGGCGTTCGCCGGCGGGGAGTTCCGCACCCGCGACGCCGGGTCCGTCGGCCCCGACGGGCGGCTGACGGTGGTCGGGCGGCTCGACGACGTCGTCGTCACCGGCGGCGTGAACGTGGCCCCGCAGGCGGTCGAGGGGGCGCTGCGCGAGCACCCCGCCGTCGCCGACGCCGTGGTGTTCGGCCGGCCCGACGAGGAGTGGGGGCAGCGGGTGGTGGCCGCCGTCGTCCCGGCGCCGGGCGCGGCCCCCGACCTCGCGGCCCTGCGGCCGTGGGTGGCCGAGCGGCTGGGCGGGCCGTCCGCGCCGCGCGAGCTGCACCTGATCGGGTCGGTGCCGACGCTGCACACCGGCAAGCCCGACCGCCGCGGCGTCGCGGCCCGGCTGGACGGCGGTGTCCGCTGATGGCGACGCCCGCGCAGTGGGTGGCCGGCGCCCGGCCCCGCACGCTGCCCGCCGCGCTCGCGCCCGTTCTCGTGGGCACCGGCGCCGCGGCCGCGCTCGACGGCTTCCGGCTCGTGCCCGCGCTGCTGGCGCTGCTCGTGGCGCTGGCGCTGCAGGTCGCGGTCAACTACGCCAACGACTACTCCGACGGGAGGCGCGGCACCGACACGGTCCGGGTGGGGCCGATGCGGCTGGTCGGCTCCGGCGCCGCCTCGCCCCGCGCGGTGCTGACGGCGGCGCTGCTGTCCTTCGCCGTCGCGGGGGTCGCGGGGCTGGCGCTGGCGGCGCTGTCGAGCTGGTGGCTGGTCGCCGTCGGCGCGGTGTGCATCGCCGCGGCCTGGACCTACACCGGCGGCCCGCTGCCCTACGGCTACCGGGCGCTCGGCGAGGTGTTCGTCTTCGTCTTCTTCGGCCTGGTCGCCGTCGCCGGGACGACGTTCGCGCAGACCGGGCGGGTCGAGGGGCTGGCGCTGGCCGCCGCGGTGCCGATCGGGCTGCTGTCGGTGGCGCTGCTGGTGGTCAACAACCTCCGTGACGTCGAGGGCGACGCCCGGGTGGGCAAGCGCACGCTCGCGGTGCTGCTCGGCGACCGCGCGACCCGGCGGTTCTACGTCGGCCTGCTCGCGGTGGCGTTCGCCGTCGTCGTCGCGATCGGGGTGGGGCGGCCGTGGGCGCTGCTGGCGCTGGCCGCCGCCCCGCTGGCCGTGCCGCCGTCGCGGGTGGTGCTCTCCGGCGGGCGCGGGCCGGCGCTGATCGCCGCGCTGCAGGCGACCGGCCTGCTCACCCTGGCCACCGGCGTGCTGCTCGGCGCCGGGCTCGCCCTGTCGGGCTGAGCGGGGCACCGCACCGGGCCGGCCTACGACGGGCCGAGAGCCCGTCCGGCCCCCTTCCGGACCTTCTTCGTCGCCTTCTTCCCCGCCTTGCGCACGCGCCGGCGGCCGCGCTGCACCGTGCGCTCCGCCTTGTGCTTGAGCCGCCAGAACCGCCACGCACCGACGACCAGCAGCACCAGCGGCGCGAGCAGGAGCAGCACCGGGGACAGCACCAACCCCAGCAGGAGGAGGACCGCGGCGAGGACGACGCCGACGACCCCGACGAGCGAACGCACTGCGTCCATGCGACGAGCATGCGCCCGGACCGGCGGGTCCGCGCACGCCCGACGTCGTCCCGCGGCGGCCGTGCTCACCGCGAGGGGACGGGACTCAGGCGGCGGCGTCGCCCGACAGCCGGGCGCGCAGCTCCTCCTTGCGGGCACGGCGGGCGACGCTGCGGGCGGCCAGGCCCTCGGTGAGCTTGTCGCGGACCGGGCGCAGCAGCACCAGCGCCACCGGCATCGACAGCAGCAGGCCGAACAGCAGCGCCGGGAAGCCGGGCAGGCCGACCAGCCAGATCAACGCGACGAGGGCGGCGGCGATGACCAGCCGGCCGAGCGTGTAGAGCAGCAGCCACGGCGCGATCCGCGGCGGGGTCGCGGGACCGCCGGTGGGCGCGCCCGGGGTGGTGCTCTCGGCCATGCTGCTGTCCTCCTGCGTGCGGTCGGGCGTCATCCCGTCCGGCCCTCCCACTTGGTGGAGAGCACGACGGTCGTGCGGGTGCGGGCGACGCCCTCGATCCTGTTCAACGCGTTGATGGCGGCCTCGAGTGCCGGGATGTCGGTCACCCGGACCTTGAGCACGTAGCCCTCGCTGCCGGCCACCCGCCAGCAGTCCTCGACCTCGGGCATCGCCCGCAGCGCCGCCTCCACGCCGGTGTCGTCGACGGCGTCGCTCTCGATCACGCCGATGAGCGCGGTGACGTCCAGCCCCAGGGCGGCGGGGTCGACGACGGCGCGGTAGCCGAGGACCACCCCGGAGGCCTCGAGCTTGCCCACGCGCTCGTGCACGGCCGGCGCGGAGAGCCCGACCTGCCGGGCCAGCTCGGCGATGCTGGCACGGCCGTTGGCGCGCAGCAGGTCGATCAGCTGCCGGTCGACGGCGTCGATGGGGGCTCCGTCCGGGTCGTGTGGGGACGCGGTCGCGGCCCGCTCCCCCGAGTATCCCCGCGCTCGTACATTGGGCGGCAGGGACGTTCCTGGAGAGGGGAGGCCGGGTGCCGGTCGTGCTGCTGCTGGTCGCGGTGCTCGTGGTGGTGCTCGTGGTCCGGGCGACGGCGGTCGCCGGGAGCGAGCTGCGCCGGGAGCGGCCGGCCCGACGTCCGCGGCCCCCGCGCGCGGTCCGCCCGGTGGCCCCCGACGACGACCCGGAGTTCCTCCGCGAGCTCGGCCGCCGCGTCCGCCGCGACGACGGCTCCCCCGCCTAGCCGGACCCGCTCCCCGGGGGGGGGGGGGGGGGGGGGGGGGGGGGGGGGGGGGGGGGGGGGGGGGGGGGGGGGGGGGGCGGGGGGGGGGGGGGGGGGGGGGGGGGGGGGGGGGGGGCGGGGGGCCCGC